>CALHHQ010000096.1 GCA_938030645.1 uncultured Rhizobiaceae group bacterium | reverse complement strand
CTATCTCAAAGACCAAATCAACAAGTGAAAATATTATGATTATGAAAAGAATAACGGCATCACACCTAACCTATTTCTTTTGTCCCATTATTTTTCTAAGCGTGCTCTATACGACAAACGCGCCTGCCCATGTTAAATGGTTTGTAGATACCAAAACAGCCAGCGTTGAGAATTTTCAAGCTTATCATCTATTTGATGTGCCCGTTCTTGTTTGGATTTGTATGATGATAGCTGCCGTTCTTCTGTCCATCATTTTGGACATGAAGCTCCCAGTGATACGCATTGCCGATAGCAAAACACGCCATGATTTTATAGAGATTTTGCGCATTTTCACGGGCATGTCTCTTTTGCTAACGGCATATGAAGGTGCACTGTTAGCGCCACATCTTTTGGCTCATGGTCAGTTCGGCATTGCAATGGTATTTTTGCAGGCAGCTATCGGCATCATGTTAATTGGCAATAGGTTTATCAAATATGCCGCACTTATGATGTTCGTTCTATTCTTGGGTGTCATAATTCAGTTTGGTTTCTTAAGTGCGCTCGAATACATAAACCTGTTTGGGATTGGTCTATTTTTGCTATTCAACCATCTTTCTGGTTCTGGTTTGAGTGAGCGTATCAAAACCTATTCTGTTGATACATTGCGAATTTTTACTGGCATTTCTCTGGCAACGCTTGGTGTTACAGAGAAATTGTCCGGTGCCGTATATGGCCAGGCATTCTTGGCGGACTATCAATGGAATTTTATGAAATTATTTGGCTTTGATTGGTTTGATGACAGATTATTGGTTCTATCAGCAGGCATGAGTGAAGTCATTTTGGGTTTGGTTCTCATTTTGGGCACTACGACACGTTTAACAATGCTCGTAATTTCAGGGTTGATGCTGACATCAAATATTGTTTTCATAATTCAGGGTAACAGCGATGCAGCTTTGAAAGAATTTGTCGGACATTTACCCATTATTGGCTCGGCACTTGTTCTTATTTTGCTTGGCTATGGGCAACGGCTTAGAATTACAAACTTGTGGCAAAACACCCAAGCAAAATCCACATAAGACAAACTTCGTTCTAAAATTTCAAAAGAGTCAGTTCTTGTTTGGTTATACGCATAAGCGATGGAACTCTAGTTGCAATTAGGATTGGCACGACCACGATCAATCGAGCCAGTGCTTAGATTCGTAAATGGCGAAAACAAAACTCTTCAGCGATGGCGCTGGGGGCTCAATCCAGACCTTGGGCATTAATTCTGAAGGATCATCTTTTTTGCGTAACACCAGATGACCGAGATACAGACAAACCGACAAGTCAACCTGTTCTCTGTCATTCTATGCGTGACATTGCCAAGAGTCGGAACGCAAATGCAATTTTGGTTTGCAGGTCTGTGGCCTATCTCAAGTCAGTCGGTAGCAATTTACTAAGCAATCCAACTAGAAATGCGGTGCTTAGACCAAAATTTAGTAGACCAGTTACAGCCGCCATTGCGGCGAACACTCGTGTACCTTCTTGTGGGACAATGTCGCCGTAACCAAGCGTTGTGTAAGTGACCAATGCAAAATAAATTGCATCAGCAGAAGTTACAACAACTTCCAACAAGACAAAAGAAGCTGCCCAAATCCAAACCTGCATCGTGTGAGCTAATGCGACAGCAATAAAGGCGACTGTCGTAAGAAATACCCAGTGACTAGGTTCATTTTTAGATTCGAAACGACGCCCAATGCGTTTCAAAAACGAAATTGCACCAGCCAAAAAACTGATATGGATCGCCGAACAAATACCAAGAATGAGACTGCCGAAAGCAATTTGCGTAACCATTGTCATAGTGGGTTTTCTTTCTTTCGCTTGGCTCTGGTTCTTGACGATTCAACGACATATCATCATCTTTCAAACTGGGAATTCAAGCAATGATGGGATTGGCCCTTAAGGTCAATTTGAGAAGCAATGATGAGATTCAAGAATTTCAAGCAAACTATGGCTATTGCGACACTTGGTGCGTTATTGGTTGGCTGCAATCCTTCGAACGAAGCGGCAGATTCTCATAAATCCGCCCCTATTCGTCCGTTAAAAACAGTTGCTGTAGAACTCACCACCACGAAAATACAACGCACATATTCGGCGCAGGTTTTGCCTGCCCAAGAGGTTGAACTTTCGTTTCGGGTGTCTGGTCGTTTAATTGAACTTCCCATCCGTGGCGGTGCCAATGTTAAGAAAGGTGATGTCATTGCCGAGTTGGACAAGCGCGATTTTGAGGCTGAAATCACGCGACTTAACAGCCAGCTTGAGCAAGCTAATGCTCAGATGAGAGCGCTTACGTCTGGGGCACGTGCTGAAGATGTTGCAGCATTAGAAGCTGCGGTTGCCGCAGTTGAAGCGCAGGTCAAAGCAGCTCGCGATCAATTGGGCCGTTCGCAAAGACTTTTTAAAAGAAAGGTTGTTTCAAAGGCTAAAGTAGAAACTGATCAAACCAATCTGCGAGTCGCTGAAGCAGAGTTGGAAGCCAAAAAACAAGAATTGAACAAGGGAAAAGCCGGGGCTCGGGCCGAAGATGTTGCAGCGCAAGAGGCCGCTATCAGAGGGTTGCAATCCAATCTTCAGTCATTGAACGACAACTTGTCTGACGCGACCCTACGCGCGCCATTTGATGGGATCATTGCAACGCGTAAGGTTGAAAATTTCTCCAACATTCAGGCAAAGGAATCCATTGCGACGCTTCAGGCTTTGTCGACACCCAATCTGGTGTTTGATGTGCCTGGGCCGGATGTTGCAGTATTGGCCAAAATCCCAGAGCTCGATCTGAAAGTCGTGTTGGACAGCCTTCCAGGACGAGAATTTGTGGCAAAGCGTAGCGAGTTTTCGACACAGGCGGATGCCGCAACGCAGACTTATCGGGGACGCGTCTCCATTGAGAATCTTGATGCAGAACCCATTTTGCCCGGTATGACTGGCATTCTTACGGTCACTGCTGACACACCTGATGCGGCAAAATTAATGGTTCCATTGGCTGCGGTTGTCTCCGCAGCTGATGGGTCTCCTTTCGTCTGGCTGGTGACACCGGATACCAACAAAATAACTCAACGTACTGTCACCACTGGCACTGCATCGGGCTCTTCAATTGAAGTGAGCAATGGATTGGCCAAGGGAGATGTTGTTGCCGTTGCAGGCCTATCGGCTTTGGAAGAAGGCATGGTGGTTAAACCGATTTCAGTGGTCGGGAACTAGTCCCATGAACCTTGCAAAGTTCGCCATTGAAAAACGACTGATTAGCGCATTGATGACACTGCTCATACTTGTTGCAGGCTATTTTGCTTACTCAAAATTGCCGCGCTTCGAAGATCCTGAGTTTATCATTCGTTCAGCGCAGATCATCACGCCATATTCGGGTGCGAGTGCATCCGAAGTAGAGCAGGAAGTGACAGACGTTATTGAGAATGCTGTGCAGCAATTGCAGGGCGTCAAAGAGGTCAAATCAGTTTCGTCCTCTGGTCTCTCTGAAGTGACGATCGAGTTCACTATTGCATCGGCGAAAACACGATCTGCGCTCAATCAGAAATTTTCTCAGCTCCGTGCCAAGATAGACGATAGTGCAAACCGCTTGCCGCCGGGAGCCGGGCCAGCAACAGTTTATGACGACTTCGGCGATGTCTATGCTCTGTATTTTGCGCTGACCGGTGATGGCTATTCCCTGCCTGAGATTAATTCTTATGCCAAGACGTTGCAGAAAGAATTGGTGCTCGTTCCGGGTGTTTCAAAAGTTCAACTCGTGGGTGTTCCCCAAGAGGTGGTTTATATCGAATACAAACCGTCCAAATTGGTGACGCTCGGCCTTTCCTCTGGACAAATTGCACAAGCGATTGAAGGTCAAAACTTAGTGACATC
>CALHHQ010000095.1 GCA_938030645.1 uncultured Rhizobiaceae group bacterium | reverse complement strand
CTGTCTTTCAGCCAAGTCGCTTCTTTGGCGTTGCTGACCTCGGGATTGTCAGCGGCTGGAATACAATTGCACTGTTCATCTGTGGTGTCGTAGGCGCGATCGTCGATCAAAACACCGCCCCAAGACACATGTCGCCAATCGATATTGCCTTTGACAAAAATCTTGTCCCAACCCGGCACAATGTTGGTGAAGATTGCGCGTTTCGCTTCGAGATAGTTGGGTGGCGCGGGAACGTCCCAAGCCATGAGATGGTCGGTTACATCGCCCCAACTGTTTGGTGTGTTTAAATTTTTACCCAAAAGTTCAGAGGCCGCATTGGCCAATTGTGTGTTCAAATCGCGGCTGTTGGCAAAGCGCATCAGGTCACTGATGATCCATGCGACGCGGGGATCTTTAAATTTGGTGATTTCCGAAAGTGCTGCGGCTTGTTTTGGCCCCCACGTCGTTTCAACCATGCTGTCAATGAATGCGGTCTGAACCGCAGATTTTAATTTTGGAGGCAATTCACCCAGAGGTACAATCGGCGGCTTTCCAAATTTTTTGACCACATAGTCCGGCAGCGGTTTGACGCCCTGTGCTTGTGCGGCATTCACCCAGAAAAGAGCAAGTATGATTGCAAATACGCCAAGGAATGCATGGAAATTGGAACTGCGGTTCGATGTCATCAAAATGCCTCTTCGAAGTCAGGGTAATCGTCAAAAGCACTCAATCGTGCTGAGCAGCACTATAAACAAGCATGTCAGAACGCCCAATCACGCTCAATCAGCATTCGGTGAACAGTTTTGAGAGGGCATTCAAAGAGGCTTGCAACGCATCAACGGGCCATTCGATACAGGAAAGTCCCAGAGCAATGTCAATTTTTCATCAGACAATTTCAGACGAAGAAAATATCCGCGAACGGAATCCTCACCACATTGGGCATTTGCCGCGGTAAACAATTCATCCTTACGCTTTTCAATTGGCCCCCATTTCAAAGAACACCAAAGTTGACCTTGCTTGAGCCATGTCGACCCAATTTCAAAAGGCAGGGCCAACACCGTCCCGCCTTCCTTCAGCGGAGCGTTGGAACACTGTTTGGGGGTGCCCCAGATTCCGTAAAACTTGCCATGATCAGCAGCCGAAGCAGGAACTGTGAAAGCACACAAAAGGATTAAAAGAAGTTTTCGCATAGCGACGAGTTAGCAACGAAAAATCACACCACGCAATGCGGTTCTATCAACATCAAAACACATGTTCGAGATTGGACGCGCATGAATTTATTTGTGGGAGAGGGACCTACTGCACTAGCCCCGCTTCATCGACATATTTACGAACTGCTGTTTGAACGTGACGAAATCGGTCTCCACCAAGATGTTTTCCACCGAACCAACGGGTGACCACAATCACGTGGTTTTGGATTCCTTCCCGCTCCAGCATGCGTAAGATCACCATACCTGCACCGGCCTCACCATCATCCGCCTTCATAGCTCCATCATCACAAATCAAACCCCAAGTGTTGTGCGTAGCCTTGGCAAATTTCTTGGTGCGTTTAAGTTCGGCAACGAACGCCTTGGCTTCGTCAACAGAATGGCATTCGCCGCCCGAAACAGAATATTTGGAGCCTTTGTCGGTTATAATGTTGTCGAGCAGCAGCATGCAGACTGATTAGAGGGCTAGAGTTCGAATTGCAAAGCGTTCCGCGCTGCGGAGAAACGAGATTTCGTCAGTCTAAAGGGCGTTCTCCTGCCAGAAGAGGGCTTTCTTTAAGGAGAGTTTTGACAATGCGGTCAGCGGCGATCCGTACTTCGGATCGGTGGCGATCATCTCCGTGGGTCACCAGCCACTGGCTTTCTGTGAGTTTGTCTATCACGGGGCTATAACGTTTCAGAGTTTGGTCTCTGTCGCCGATAAAGCAGGGCATAACGCCTATGCCTGCTCCAGCTCTGATCAAGCTGTGTAGCGTTGCTGGCGAATTTGCCCAGGCATTCACAGATAAATTTTTCTGATTGAGAACCCAATGCGCCGCAGGGTGTACCACGTTCTCATGATCGATGGCTACCCAACCGGAGCCTTCACTTTGCTGAACGTGACGATTGAAATACGGTGCGAAACAAACCTTTTGCAACTTTCGAGAGACAAGATTTCCATTTTCCGCGGGTCGGTTTCGAATTCCGATTTCCACCTCTCGGTGTGAAATATTAAGAGGCTTTTCAGCAGTCACAAAGGCCAGTTGGAATGCATCCGCGCTGCTCCACAATTCTGAGAAGCGATCTGCCAGAAAGGCAGCTGTCCCAGTACCTGCTGAAATTCTCACCAGCGGTCTTTTGTGGTCGGGAACCAACCATTCCTCTAACGGAAAGGTGGCAGCTTCCATGGGGCGAACTTTGGCCAGCAGCGTTTCGCCATTTTTCGTCAAAGAATATCCAGATTGTGAACGATGAAATAACGGCTTTCCTACGGCTTCTTCCAAAACCAACATTCGGCGCCCAATCGTGGGCACGCTGGTATTGAGCTTCCGAGCCGCTGAACTCAAGCCGCCACCTTCGGCGACAAGAATAAAAATTTTAAGGTCATTCCAATTCATGTTTTTCATATTTGAAAAAGGCTCTTCTAAAACAACACTTTTGTGAGGATTAAGTCAGCTTATATTTTCAATTATGAAAATCAAGAGTGTTGAATAGCCCGATGTTTGTTTTGCCAAAACGCAGTGCCAAAAATCGAAAATACCATACACAAAGAGAGCGCGTGCTCATGGAACAAGCGTTCTATGATCAATATTGCGGATTATGGGCACCTTCAGCGGAATTTTTCAAAAAATGGTCGGCGCTGTTGCGCGAAATCCCTG
>CALHHQ010000094.1 GCA_938030645.1 uncultured Rhizobiaceae group bacterium | reverse complement strand
ATCTCCCGCTTCAACTGAAACATGAATAGAACCAGTGTTTTCGAAAACGCCTTCCACCACATCAAAAGCATGAATGGATTCAATTTTTTCGCCGCGCAGCTTCTCATCGCGCAACAATCGCTCGATCAACTTTCGACCAATCATTCCGGCAGCGCCAAGCACAAGTATTTTCATATCATCGTCTCCCAGCGCGGTTTTTAAAGCGTCCAACCACCATCAATGGGAATCGCCGTTCCGGTTGTAAATGCGCTTTCATCACCGGCGAGATAGGTGGCCAGAGCCGCAATCTCTGTTGCTTCACCCACACGGCCCATAGGCTGACGAGACACAAACATCTCCATCGCTTTTTCCGTGCTGCCCACTTCTTTGCCCAATTCTTCCACCCTCTGTTCCCACGAAGGTGAGCGAACGGTGCCGGGACAAATAGCGTTGCATCGAATGCCTTGTTTGATGAAATCCGCCGCGATGGACTTCGTAAGACCAATGACCGCCGCTTTCGTGGTGCCATATATGTAACGGCTCGGCGCGCCTTTGATGGATGATGCTCCTGAAGACATATTGATGATGGACCCACCACCATTTTCCAGCATGCCTGGCAGAAATGCGCGCACCATGCGGTGCATGCTTTTCACGTTCAAATTCATGGAAAAATCGAATGCATCTTCGTCACATTCCAGCACGTTTCCGCTGTGAACGAAGCCCGCAATATTGGCCAGAATGTCTACAGTCCCCACTTCCACCGCCGCGTTTGAAACGGAAACATCATCCAACACATCAAGATGCAGCGCTTTGTGACCTCCGGATTCGATCTCCTTGAGCAAAGACTTGTTCACATCCGTTGCATAAACCTCAGCTCCTTCGGCAGCGAACATATCTGCAATAGCGCGACCAATACCTTGGCCTGCGGCGGTGACAATAGCTTTCTTGCCAGCGAGTCTTTCGCCCATAATCTTACTTCCTAAAATCTTGGAGACGTTTGATCTGCTGACCTTTGCCATCGAAATTGCTCGCGTCAAGCCATTGTTCAAACGCACTTTTCATTGCAGGCCATTCGTGGTCGAGTAAGGAAAACCAAGCTGTATCGCGGTTTTCACCTTTCACAACGGCGGCCTGGCGGAACACACCTTCTGCAGACATGCCAAAACGCCGGGCAGCAGTCTTCGAAGGCTCATTGGCATTGTTGCACTTCCATTCGAAACGACGATAGCCAAGTTCGTCAAACACATAATTCGCAAAAAGGTAAAACGCTTCTGTTGTGACAGGAGTGCGCGAAATTCGACCACCCCAATAAATGTGCCCCGTTTCGATGACGCCGTTGGCCTCATCAATGCGCATGAGAGTTTGACGCCCTTCGACAGTATTGCTGCGTTTATCAATCACAGAAAAGAACAATGGATCAGAACTCGCTTCCGCATCATTCAACCAGCTTTGAAATTCACCGCGCGTTTGTGGCTTCGCATCTGGCAAATAGCGAAATCGAACATCTCCATCTGCTAGAGTTGCTGCATCAAAAAGCTCATCCCCATGCTTGGAAGCATCTAAAGGTTCCAGTCGACAAAATTGACCTTCTAGAATGACTTTCTCTGGCCGCGGGCATGGCTTCCAATTTTTAAGGTTTATCATGAGAGTGCGTTCCCAAAAACATGTATTCTAAACGTTTGGCCGTCTTGCAGTGCAGCCAAAATACTTCGACAATCAGAGCCAGAACACAATCGGAATCTCTACCATGTTGAAAACAATTTCAGGCTTTGACCGCATCGGTGAAGAAAACGCCTTTGCAGTTTTAGCACGCGCCACTGAGCTCGCCAATTCAGGGATAGATGTGATCAACCTCGGTATCGGTCAACCCGATTTCCCCACACCGGACCATATTGTAGAAGCAGCGGTAAAAGCACTGAAAGATGGCCATCATGGCTATACGCCTGCAACAGGCATTTTGCCCCTTCGCGAAGCTGTTGCAAAACGCACCTTAGACACAACCGGTGTGGAGGTATCACCAGACAATATTTGCATCATGCCCGGCGGGAAAGTGACCATGTTCGCAGCCATTTTAATGATGGGGGAACCGGGCGTAGAAATTATGTATCCAGATCCCGGTTTCCCGATCTATCGCTCGATGATCGAGTTTACAGGCGCAACTCCAATCCCAATACCCGTACGTGAAGAGAACGGGTTTGCCTTTTCGGGAGACGAAGCTTTATCACTCGTGACGGATAAAACGAGCTTGATAATCCTGAACTCACCCGCGAATCCGACCGGTGGAGTAACGCCCCGCAGTGAGGTGGCAACGTTGGTTCACGGGTTAGAAAAATTCCCCAACACCGCTATTCTCTCTGACGAGATATATGACGTGATGACCTATGATGAGGAAGAGCATGTCTCGCTTTTACAATTTCCTGAAATCCGCGACCGGCTCATCGTCTTGAACGGCTGGTCAAAAACATGGGCCATGACAGGCTGGCGCATGGGGTGGTCCATTTGGCCAGAAGCGCTTTTCGATAATGTTCGCAAGCTGGCCGTAAACGCATGGTCATGCGTGAACGCTCCTTCACAATTTGCAGGCATTGCAGCTATTGAGGGACCACAAGACGCCGTTGCAATCATGATGAAAGCTTTCGATGAACGTCGCCAACTTGTTGTGAAACGTGCCAACGAATTGCCTGGGGTGACATGCGCCACGCCCAAAGGTGCGTTCTACGCATTTCCAAATATCAGCCAAACAGGATGGCAGGCAAAACAACTCGCATCGGCATTGCTGGAAACCAAAGGCATTGCTGTAATTGGCGGCCCAGATTTCGGTATTTTGGGTGAAGGCTATATGCGATTGTCCTATGCCAATTCAGCCGAGAATATTTCAATCGCACTCGATAAAATTGCAGAATTCTTAAACGAAAACCAAGCCCCTTAAGGAAGACGGTTCGCATCTTGCAGGGCGGCAACAAGCTCCAAACCGTTCTCGCGCGCAAACCTATCCCACAAACGAGACGCAGACGAACGCCATTGCTGCCATTGGTCGCGCGACAGTGTAAAAACTGGTTTGTTTAAACGGATGAGACCATTGCGGGCAATTCGTTCACGACGCACCGATTCAAATGCAATTTGAGTGATGCCCCGTTGAACAGTTTGTTCAATTTCTTTGCGCAAGCCAGCTTCTAACGAACCCAACCAAGCGGCACTCGCAACCAACTGATAGCCCCGATAAGTATGGTTCGTTTCCACAACAGATGACAAAGCTTCGCGCAATTTCGGATCCGTCAAATCATTCCAAGTCACGGGGGCTACGTCAAAATCACCATCGACCATAGACTGTGCCACTGACTTATTGTTGCGGCGTTTTGAAATGCCCTTAACGCCGCTCACAAGGTCGGCAAATATCCCCCCATTCGTGATATCAAATCGAATGCCAAGAGCATTCTGCACGTTCAAAATCTGTTTCTTCTGAACCATTTGATCGAACCCATCATGGACAAAGCCAAGGGGTTCTACGTCCAAAACGACGAGTTTCTTTTGCATAAGCGTCACGGCATTAGACGATTGAAACCGCGCCACAGCTTGGTAATCTGTAAACGCAAACGGCAAATCAAATATCTGATATTCGCGAACAGATGCCGCAATTGTTTTGAGATTTGGCAGCGCAAAAACGGCAGCACCAGATTTCAAAGAACTGAAGATATTTTGGTCCGAAAAGCGATTTTTGTCGGACACAATTTGCATGCAGGCTTTGCCTTGCAGGTCTCGATCAATCAATGCCTTCAACTGATTTGACGCAAATTGTAGAGCAGATTGCCGATTTTCTGTCCCAAGTCCTAAAACAATTTGCTTCTCGTTTTCATCGCAATTTGCAAATGCTGGGGCCAGCATTGCAAAGCTAAAAATAAAGAGAACGAAGAGACGGATCATCAGCTTAAATCGGGTCTTGAATGAACATATTCATTTGGGGTTTGCTCTGACACAACCGCTCCATCTTTGATAGAAAAAACGAGATCAGCTAATCTGCTAATTTCGTCGCGGTGGTGGCTGACATAAACAATCGGCACGTCGGTTTCATCTCGCAACCGTTCTAGGAACGGCAAAACTTGTTCCCGACGTTCATCGTCCAAACCCGTGAGTGGCTCATCAAGCAATAGCAATTGTGGATCACTCAACAATGCACGGCCCAGAGCAACACGCTGCGCCTCGCCGCCAGACAAATTGCGTGGTGCACGTTTCAACAATTCACGCAAATCCAATAGATTTACAATACCATCCCAAGACACATTTTGGGCTGGCGAGCCATACTTCAAATTTTGTTCGACCGACAAGTGAGGAAACAAGAGCGGGTCTTGAAATACGATTCCAAGGCGCCGCTTATTGACGGGCAAATCGATGCCTTCAGAACTGTCGAACAAAACGTTTTCAGCAATTTCAATATGGCCTTCATCAGGTGTCCAAAGGCCTGCAATTGCGCGCAACACAGTTGTTTTACCTGCGCCCGACGGACCAACAAGCGCGGTAACACCCAAACCAGCCTGCAATTCTGCATTCACGGTGAACGTACCCACCTGCCCTTTGATATCAAGATTGAGCATTCTAGCGCCCTCTCTTTCTGGTCAGTCTTGAGGCCATGATTTCCGACAACAAGATGGCAGCAAACGAAATCACGACTGCAATCCCCATCAACGAGAACGCTGCTGAGTCACCAGATGGAGATTGCAGCAAGGTGTATATTGCAAGAGAAAGAGTTTGCGTCTCGCCAGGGATGTTAGAAACGAATGTGATCGTCGCACCGAACTCTCCCAAAGCCTTTGCAAAACCCAAAACGAGACCAGAAATGACACCGGGCCAAGCGAGAGGCAATGCAATCGTGCGAAAGCGTTTCCACCGGCTGGCACCCAAAGTATTTGCCAATTCATTCAGGCGGGGGTCTTGAGACTCAAATGCCAACCGAATGGGGCGCACCACCAAAGGAAACGCCATAATTCCAGCTGCCAAGGCAGCACCAATCCAGGAAAACGTAAAGCCCAACCCGATGTCATTGAGAAACGACCCAACCGTTCCATTGCGCCCAAACACCAACAGCAAAACATAACCTGTTACCACCGGCGGCATGACCAATGGCAAATGTACTAATGCGCTGATGAAGCTTTTTCCGCGAAGGTTTGGATTGGCCAACCACTTGCCGACCACAATGGCCAAAGGCAAAACAAATATCATCGCAACGACTGAAACTTTCAAAGAAAGCCAGACGATTTCTTGGACAGCGGGATCAGTAAACAGAGAACCCATATCAGCGGCTTTCGCTCGCGGGTTTGAAGCCTGCCGTTTTCAAAATTTGTTGTGCCTGTTTGCTCAAAAGAAAACTCAAAAACATCTCCCCTTCGCGGTCAGCACCTTTTACCACTGCTGCAATATATAGGGCTCTATCATAACTGCCAGACGGAAAGGTCCAAGCCGTTTTCACTGCTGGTTCCACTGCAACGTCAGTTGCATAGACAATCGCTGCACCCACTTCACCCAACGCCAACTGTCGCAGTGTTATGCGAACATTTTCACCATAGACTGCTTGTGCCAGCGCTTGTTCCCAAATGCCAAGAGTTTCCATAGCTTGTTTCGCATACCGACCAGCAGGAATAGACAATGGCTCCGCCATAGCAAACCGTGCACCAGTTAACAGTGCTTTAGCATCGGCCCAATTTTCAGTTTCAACACGAACTGCAACCACAAGTTCGTTTTCAGCAATAACTCCCACCGTTTTGGCCTCGAGGCGATTGCGCTTCGTTAGCCAGTCCACCCAGAGTTGATCTGCGGAAATGAAAACATCTGCAGGCGCACCATTGTCAATTTGACGTGCCAATTGCGCAGTTCCTGCAATCGACAATTTGATCGTTTGGTTTGATTGCTTTTTATAGGCGTCTGCCAACTCCGCCATGACATCTGTCATGCTTGCTGGCGCAAAAACGAGCAGTGGTTCCTGCGCAGTCACCTGTCCTATTTGTCCAGCAGGCAAAAGAGAGAAGAATGCTGCAAAAACGAGAGTTCGAACAGAAATCTTCATACTAAAAAGCCATTAAAGCGCTGCGGCTTCGGCCGCAAGTTTTTGAATGCCAGCCCAGTCTTTCGCTTCAATAAGATCAGCAGGAGCCACCCAAGAGCCACCGACGCAAATGATGTTCTTCAAACCAAGATAAGACGGCGCTTTTTCTAACGTCAGCCCGCCTGTTGGACAGAACTTTAGATTTTGGAATACCGCGCCCATGGATTTCAAATAACCCGCACCACCTGCTTGTTCGGCCGGGAAAAATTTAAGGAACTCATACCCCTCATTCATCAAAGCCATGGCTTCGCTCGGTGTCGCAATACCTGGCAGAAGCGGAATGTCAGTTTTAGCGTTCGCTTCCATCAATTCTTGGGTCGCACCGGGTGACACCAAAAACTGCGAACCAACTTCAATCGCATCCATCATCATAGATGTGTTGAGTACCGTTCCAGCACCAACAACAGCACCCTCAACTTGCTTGGCTACAGCGGCGATGCATTTTAGTGCTTGTTCCGTGCGCATGGTGATTTCGATAACTGGCAAACCACCAGCGACCAAAGCGCGGCTGGTTTCCACAGCATCCTCAGTATTTTGAAATTGCAGAACAGGCACAACGGGTGCCAGAGACAAGATTTGTTGGATACGTTCGTTCTTGGATTTCATCAATCAATGCGCCGGAAATTTTGATTTCCTTAGTTTTAGGCGAAGCGCTTTGAAATGGAAAGCAGACCTTTGCGAAGTTTGTTCCCAATAGTGTTCTTTGCAGATGCCGATTTGCGTTTGAGATTTTGAGCCGTATCGCAAATTTTCTCTGTCGAGGTGTCCCATTTTCGAGCCATATTCTTGGCTAATACTGCCCGCGTGCCAAACAGAAGCTCAGATTCCTTGGCTCCTATTATGCCAGTTTCTTCCAGCATGTGATCTCTTTGAAACTGTCGAATGACACGATCGGTTTTCAAACCAAAGAAGCCATCCGCAACTAACACGTATCCTCGTGCCGTCATCGCTTTTTGAAGGTCTTTCACATCCCCACCGCGCGCGCCAAAGCGCAATGCAGTTTCATCTGGTGCTGCAATGGGTTCTGGAAGTTCCGTGTTCACCTGCTTTTGGAACCGTTTGTAGGCCGCCGCCATTTTCTCATCATATTTGTTTTTGCGATATGCGGGGCCGTTATAGGTGCGCGCAAAAGCCACCCAATCTTTTTGGCGCAAAGCAGAAGAAAGACCGGACTTATCGATGTAACGCGCCATAACAGAAACTTGCCCTGCCAACCCAGAACGCGCCTCACGGGCGAGAGCATCTGCGCTGCCATAACCAAGCCATTGCCAGTGTGATCCCATAACCTGACCCACTCCCCACGACACTGACGATAACGCGGCGATGCGGTTGATTTTTATGGCTCGCGCAAGCAATTGCCACCGTCCCGCTTGTGAACGCGGGTTCTTGATCTTACCAGCTTTTGGATTGGCCAATCCCTCGGCACGGGCCAAAAGTTTAGCATCACCCTTCAGAAAACGATCGAAATAATGGCCTTCGAAGCGGATCAAAGGTTCCGACTTTCCATTTACAGTGGCGAACGAACGTCCACCAGATTCCACCTCTATGACAGCCAATAACGCAGCCAATGGCACATTCAGTTTTTCAGCAATGGGCGCAATCGCACTGATAGTTTTTGTGTCAAACATAAAAAATGCTCCTCAATCAGATTGAGGAGCACTCTATTTTCAACCCCAGCAATGGGGATAAATTCGACCTGTGTTTCTCTAGCCCATAGTTGGAATGGAGAACTCGGCACCGTCTTTTATGCCAGACGGCCAACGAGACGTAATCGTTTTTGTGCGGGTGTAGAATTTAAAAGCATCTGGTCCATGCTGGTTTAAATCACCAAAGCCAGACCGTTTCCAGCCACCGAACGTGTAGTATGCCAAAGGCACCGGAATTGGCACATTGATACCAACCATACCAATGTTGATACGTGCAGCGAAATCACGAGCCGCATCCCCATCACGGGTGAAGATAGAAACGCCATTGCCGTATTCATGGCTCATGGCAAGATCGAGACCTTCTTCATAGTCCTTAGCACGAACCACGGAAAGAACGGGGCCAAATATCTCTTCTTTGTAGATCGACATATCTTTGGTGACGTTGTCGAACAAACATCCACCAATGAAGTAGCCATCTTCATATCCCTGCATAGAGAAGTCGCGACCATCCACAACCAGATCAGCGCCTTCTTTCACACCAGCGTCCACATAACCTTTGACGCGTGTGTGAGCTTCCTTTGTCACAAGTGGTCCAAAGTCAGCATCATCACCAGCGGTGTACGGAGCAATCTTAAGGTTCTCCACGCGCGGCGTTAGTTTTTCCATCAAACGATTGGCAGTGTCTTCGCCTACTGGCACGGCGACTGAAATCGCCATGCAGCGTTCGCCAGCAGCGCCATAACCAGCACCAATCAAAGCATCAACGGTTTGATCCATGTCAGCATCGGGCATGATGATCATGTGGTTTTTTGCACCACCAAAGCACTGAACGCGTTTTCCGTTGGCACAACCACGCGTGTAAACATACTCGGCAATCGGCGTTGAACCCACAAAGCCAACAGCCATAATATCTTCATGATCGAGAATGCAATCCACCGCACCCTTGTCGCCATGGACAACGTTCAAAATACCATCAGGCAATCCTGCTTCGCTCATCAACTCTGCAAGCATATTTGGAACAGACGGGTCACGCTCAGATGGTTTCAAGATGAACGCATTGCCACAAACAATCGCGGGGCAAAACTTCCACATGGGAATCATCGCTGGGAAGTTAAAAGGAGTTATCCCCGCCACAACGCCAAGTGGCTGTTTAACCGAATGCATATCAATGCCTGGGCCAGCACCTTCGGAAAACTCGCCTTTGAGCATTTGTGGTGCACCAATGCAGTATTCTGCAACTTCCAAACCACGGATCACATCGCCTTTGGCATCCGGCATTGTTTTGCCGTGTTCGCGCGACAAGGCTTCGGCAAGCTTGTCCATGTCACGGTGCAACAGACGTACAAATTCCATCATCACACGGGCCCGTTTTTGCGGGTTTTGCGCAGCCCATGCAGGTTGAGCCGCTGCGGCCAATGCAACAGCAGCATTCATCTCATCATCGGAAGCCAATGGTACCTGCGCCTGAACCTCGCCAGTTGCGGGGTTGAACACATCTGAAAACTTGCCTGATGTGCCAGATACGTATTTTCCGCCGATGTAATGTTGAATTTCTTCCATGGGTTAAACCTTAAATGCGACTTTGAACTTGTTGTATTACACACAAACAAATGGCGAAAGTGAATAAGTGAAATTTCACATGAAAGATATTCGGGCTTAGCCCGTTTCAATGTCGATCCATTGAAATGATAGGCCGTATCATAGCCGTGAAAAGCCAGAAGTTCGAAATGCTGTGGTTTGAGTTCTATAGCCCATCCACGGGTACTTTGAGATAGCGTTTCCCATCAGAATCCGGTTCAGGCATTTCGCCCGCCCTCATGTTCACCTGAACACTTGGGATAATTAGTTTTGGCATTGCCAGTTGTGCATCGCGCTCTGTGCGCATTTTTACATATGCATCTTCATCAACACCATCCTTCACATGAATATTAGATGCACGTTGTTCGCCCACCGAAGTTTCCCATGCGATGTCTCGACCACCTGGCCCGTAGTCATGACATATGAACATCCGCATATCGTTTGGCATACTCAGAACACTTTGGATTGAATGATAGAGTTGACGCGCATCACCTCCTGGAAAATCCGCACGTGCAGACCCCCCGTCAGGCATGAACAATGTGTCGCCAACGATCATCGCATCACCGATCACGTGGGCCATACAGGCTGGAGTGTGCCCGGGCGTCGACATCACAAAAGCATCAAGACCACCTATTGAATAAATGTCACCGTCTTCAAACAATTGATCGAACTGGCTGCCATCCCGTTGAAACTCGGTGCCCTCGTTGAACACTTTTCCAAAAATATCTTGAACCTCGATCACACGTGCGCC
>CALHHQ010000093.1 GCA_938030645.1 uncultured Rhizobiaceae group bacterium | reverse complement strand
GACTCGAACCCGCGACCTCCGGCGTGACAGGCCGGCACTCTAACCAACTGAGCTACACCCGCGTGGGTATGAAAGGTTTGTGGCCTCTCAAGGTCGAGAGAGGCAATACGTTTGCTATGGATTTAAGTCAAGCGAAGAAACGGCAAATTCCAGCTTAAAATGAACGAAAATCAAACATTCTATTTTTTGGCGAAAAAATCGTGATGTAGGCCCCTGAGACGACTTGCTAACTTGCTTTGAAAACGAGGGTCGGCTACGGGGATGCTCAGACGATATAGGAGTCTGTCGTGGAACAGTTGTTGCTTTCATATTTGCCCGTAATTATCTTTATGGGTGTCGCTTTGATGATTGGCATTGCGTTGTTAATCGCACCTTTCATAATCGCTTACCGAGCGCCGGATGACGAGAAATTGTCCGCTTACGAGTGCGGGTTCAATGCTTTTGATGATGCGCGTATGAAATTTGACGTGCGGTTCTACCTCGTGGCCATTCTGTTCATCATTTTCGACCTTGAGGTCGCATTCCTGTTTCCATGGGCTGTGAGCTTCGGAGGTTTGGGTTGGTTCGGATTTTGGTCTATGATGGTGTTTCTCGGCGTGCTGACCATCGGTTTCATCTACGAATGGAAGAAAGGGGCTCTGGATTGGGATTGATCGCTTGCGATCTCTCAATATCCGCTAATGTGGCCTGATTTTTTACAATGCAAGATTCTTCTTCAACTCTGATCGCTCCATCACCCAAAGGAGTTCTAGATCCAAATACAGGCAAGCCCATTGGTGCTGATGATGCTTGGTTTGGTGAAGTGAATGACGAATTGGCCGACAAAGGCTTTATCGTGACCTCCACTGATGATCTCATTAATTGGGCCAGAACAGGCTCGTTGATGTGGATGACATTTGGTTTGGCATGCTGCGCCGTTGAAATGATGCAGATGTCTATGCCGCGCTATGATTCCGAGCGTTTCGGAATCGCTCCACGCGCTTCTCCACGCCAATCCGATGTGATGATCGTTGCGGGAACGCTGACCAATAAAATGGCACCCGCGCTGCGCAAGGTTTACGACCAAATGCCGGAACCGCGTTATGTGATTTCAATGGGGTCATGTGCGAACGGTGGCGGCTATTATCACTACTCCTATTCTGTGGTGCGGGGTTGTGACCGTATCGTCCCTGTGGACATTTACGTGCCCGGTTGTCCACCAACCGCCGAAGCGTTGCTTTACGGTGTGTTGATGTTGCAGAAAAAAATCCGCCGCACTGGCACGATTGAACGTTAGGGCGCGAGATGGACATTCAAAGTCTTAAAGAGCTTCAGTCATACGTTTCTGAACAGTTGGGTGAAAAACTCGACGAGAGCGCGATTGCGTTTGATGAGTTGACCCTCAACGTGATGGCATCAAACATCGTACCTGTGCTGCGTTTTCTGCGTGACGATGTGCAAACGCGTTTTATTTCTTTCGTTGATCTTTGTGGTGTTGACTATCCGGAGCGTAAAAATCGTTTCGAGGTGGTTTATCATTTGATGAGCCCAAGCCAGAATCAACGCATTCGCATTCGTGTGGCGACGGATCCTGACTCACCCGTTCCAAGTGTTGTGGAAGTGTTCCCGGGTGCAGATTGGTTTGAGCGTGAAGCTTACGACTTATACGGCATCCTGTTCACTGGTCACCCTGACTTGCGTCGCTTGCTGACCGATTATGGGTTTGAAGGCCATCCACTGCGCAAAGACTTCCCGCTCACCGGCTTTACAGAGGTTCGTTACGACGACGAGAAAAAACGTGTTGTCTATGAACCCGTGCAGTTGCGTCAGGAATTCCGTAATTTTGATTTTCTCTCACCGTGGGAAGGGACCGATTACGTTCTTCCGGGCGACGAGAAAGCCGAGAAGAAGGCCAATTAGATATGGGTGCAATTTCCATACTCACTCTATTGGTTGTTTATGTATTTCCAATTTTTTGTTTTTGGCGAATTTTGCCTCGCGCAGGAATACCTTCATGGGTTTCGCTCGCGTGTCTCATTCCCCTTGGCATGTTCGTTCTGTTAGGCGTGTTGGCCTTTAAAACTTGGCCCGACAATCACGCTTCGCCCGAGGTATTCAACTAAATGGCTGAAGTCGACATTAGAAATTTTAACATCAACTTTGGTCCGCAACACCCTGCGGCTCACGGTGTGTTGCGCCTTGTTCTTGAACTTGACGGTGAAGTTGTTGAACGAGTGGATCCGCACATCGGTCTGTTGCATCGCGGAACCGAAAAATTGATTGAGCAGAAGACGTATCTGCAAGCGATGCCGTATTTCGACCGCCTCGACTATGTGGCACCGATGAACCAAGAGCATGCGTTTTGTCTCGCAATTGAAAAGCTGGTTGGTTTGGAAGTTCCGCGCCGTGGCCAGTTGATCCGTGTTTTGTATTGCGAAATTGGTCGTATTCTGTCGCACCTTTTGAACGTCACCACTCAGGCTTTGGACGTTGGTGCGTTCACACCTTCATTGTGGGGCTTTGAAGAGCGCGAACAGTTGATGGTTTTCTATGAGCGTGCATGTGGCGCGCGTATGCACGCCGCCTATTTTCGCCCAGGTGGTGTGCACCAAGACATTCCTCAAAAACTGGTTGATGACATTGGTAAGTGGTGCGAACCGTTTCTAAAAACATGCGACGACATTGAAGAATTGCTGACAGACAACCGTATTTTCAAACAGCGCAATGTGGATATTGGCATTGTGTCGCTGGAAGACGCGTGGGCTTGGGGATTCTCAGGCGT
>CALHHQ010000092.1 GCA_938030645.1 uncultured Rhizobiaceae group bacterium | reverse complement strand
CGCACTGTGGCGTAAACCATCCCATCCATCTTCAAATCAATGGCGTAGTTTTGAACTCCAGTAGACTTGGCGACTGTATCCGTACGTTCCAAGTCATTCCCAAGATACTTCCATTCGGATTTCGGCCTCAGGGGAACATCTGAAACCGGCTCGATGTTCATGACCAAAGGCGCAAGTTCGCTATATAAGCGTTTGCTTCCATCGGGCAAAACAACGTTGCCATTCTCCGTGCTCAGCAGATTTCGCGGAATGCCAGAATCGCGCGCAACAGTTTCTTTCAAAGTTTCACGAGCGGTGGCCGCAGCCATTCGCAATTTTTCATAACTGTCTGGAACCGTGGAAGACCCCCCGGTCATTTGCATCGCAACAAGTTTTGACGGAATGGCGGTGAAATCACGTACAGATTCTGCAAGCCAGCTTTTATCTGTCGCAGCAAAGGGCGTGAATTCCCGCAGCAGCGCCGCATTATAATATGCGGGCGCTGACTTACCCGGATCCAGCTGTACTGCAAGCGGATCAACATCGAGTTCTTCGGCCAAAAGATAGGCTTGTATTGAGTAAGCGCCCTGTCCAACATCAGCGTGAGGTGTGATCAATGTCACGCCGGTTTTATCGATTTTAAAAAACGGGGTGATTGCCGCTTCATCTTTGTGGAGGTCAGCTTCCAGCGGATTGGCATAGGGCTTTAAATATCTATACGTGCCAAATACCACACCGCCTGCAATGGCTGTTGCTCCAACCAAAAAGGTTCTCCGCGCAATTTTTTTGATTTGTACCATTATGCTGTTTTCATGGATTTGGATGCATCTTTTATCGCTGCTCTAATGCGGGGATAGGTTCCACAGCGGCAAAGGTTTGCTGACATTGCACGGTCAATGTCTTCATCCGAAGGATCGACATTGCTGTCGAGAAACGAAGCAGCCGACATGATTTGTCCAGATTGACAATACCCACACTGCGCCACTTGATGTTTGATCCAGGCAGCCTGTACTGCATGAAGTGAATCTGGAGTGCCTAAACCCTCAATTGTAGTGACCGCACCTTCGACATTACCGACCTGTATAGAACAAGAGCGCACTGCAGAACCGTCAATATGAACCGTGCAAGCACCACACTGAGCGATGCCGCAACCATATTTCGGCCCGGTGATGTTTAGTTCATCGCGCAACACCCACAAAAGCGGCATTTCATCTTCCACATCAACTTCATATGACTTGCCGTCTACATTGAGCTTCATAAGGTTTGTCTCTGGGAGGGTTGATGAGCGATCAGCATAGCCTTTAAAACTGCTGATGTTGGATAAAGTTCCCAATTTACTGAAATTTCAATTCTGGAGTAACGACGAACAGATCACACTGAAAAAGTGGGCCTGAGTTGCAAAGTTGACTTGCGCTTCAACAGCCTTCTCGAGATAGATACCGATGCTCGTGTCGCCATTTGAAGACACCGCGCCGCGTGCTGTAATGTTGTCTGTGATATCAAGATTGATGGTTGTTTCAGTCTTTTGGCAGACCTCGGCAATCGGCATCTCAGCTTGCTGCTCTTTCGTCATGCCAATTATCTGTTCTTCGCTGGGCTCTCACACGGCATTGCATGCTTGCCTACTCGAGAGTCCATGATTGTCACATTTATCCGTCTCCACATAAGCGACGAGTTCCACCCAAAAACGGATGAAGAAAACGGGTCTCAGGTCAAACCAGATTCTGCAAGACGCAATTTTTCGCGTGCAGTTTTTTCAGTGAAGGGTGGCAAAGGTGGACGTGTCTAAGGTATGGTCCTCTATAGATCGAGAACGAGTGATGTGTCAGATCGTGCTGGCACTGAACAGCAAATGAGAACTTCGCCATCATCAGGCGTAAAACTTGGAGTTTCGGTATAACTGACCGCGCCTGATTTGATCTTACAAGCACAACTGCCACATGATCCGGTGCGGCATCCAAAACTTGGAGCTAAGCCGTGAGCCTCGGCAAATTCTAGGAGCGTGCCATCGCCCGTCTTCCAACCTTGTTCTACACCAGATTCCGCAAAGGTAACGACCGCTTCCTCGGCTGCTCGGACCCGTTTCGGGGACGCTATTTCGGTTTTGACACGGTTCAACGACGCGGGGCCAAAGCTCTCGGCAAAGATGCGGACATCGTCCACACCAAGACCAATCAAGCTGTCGTAGATCCCTTGCATAAAGCCCGCTGGGCCGCACAGGTAAAAGTCATAGTCATTGAGAGGCAAGGTTGACTGCAGCAACTCTGAGGTGATCCGTCCGGTGACATGAAAGTGTTGCCCGGCAGTCTCATTAGGTTTCGACGTATCAATCACCGAAACATACCTGAGCGCGCCGTGGCTCGCCTTTTGAAGTTCACCGAATTCCGCAGCAAATGCCCGCTGATCAGTAGTCTGTGCAGCATGTATCACGGTTATGGGTCGATGATGTCGACGTGAAACTGAATTCGTCAAGGCAGTTCGTGCCATCGAGATCATGGGCGTTACACCGACACCCCCAGCAAGCAAAACTGCAGGTCGTTTTTCATCAAGATCTAACCAGAAAACACCTTTAGGCGCTCGCGTTTCAATGACGTCCCCAACCTCGACTTTGTCATGTAGATGTTTGGAAACCATACCATCGCGCTTTACCGAGATTCGGTAACGCGTGTCAGACGGTGCAGACGACAACGTATAAGTTCTCGTTACTGGTTTATCAGCACTTGCGGGACTGACTTTGATGGTTAAAAACTGCCCCGGTTTGTAAGGCAGCAGAACTTTGCCATCATCTGGTTCCAGATAAAACGATCGTATCACACTGCTTTCGTCCACGATCTTTGTAACCCTGAAAGGACGCCATGCTGCCCGATCAGCGTTCATTTGCTGAGTTTGTGCAGCTTGTTCCCAATTGCCTGTCAGCAACGCATTTGGTGAAGCCTCACGATCCTCCCACGTCATTGGTGCAGCGGCACGCAGAACGTGTCCCTGATATAATGTGAAACGCCAAGCGCGTTCGGCCCCCTTGAAGGATTTGATTTCATCATCAGCGTCCCACATCAATTCTACAGTGCCAGTAAGCTGCACCAAGTCACCGGTGGAGAAGTCAACAAAGAGCAAGCCGGCCTTAGGGTTCACCAAAAAATTCCCAAGTGTGTTGAACGCAAAGTTTCCAATATATTCTGGAATGGTTAGGACGTTGCCTTCCACTTTGACAAAGCCGGAATTGCCGCCACGGTGACTGACATCCACGCCACCTGTATCTCGTTGATCGTCTTGGTGGTTGTGGCTGGCTACAAAAAAAGTATCTGTGGCCATAATAACAGTCGCCAACTCAACTGGCAGGTCCGTAAAGTCTTCACGCTCAGGTGCGATTGATTCCATTGGATCACGGTGGAAGCTGACACCACGGGTGTGAATGTACTGTGGGCAATTACCGTAGGATTGAACGACATCTACCGACAAGGTCTTACTGTCGTTGCTTACGACTCCATTCAGGCGATTGCGGCGACGGGTTGGCAACTCAATTCCCACAAATCCAACAGGGGCACCCGTCTTTGCATTTTTCCAAAACGGGTCACCTTTTATTCGACCACCGTCCATCTGAAACTGGCGGTCGTGAGGACTTTTCAAGAAACCTGGCTGACCAAAAAGTACCGAGGCCCATGGCCAGCCATTTTCATCAACACTGCCTGCGAACAACAGCGGCAACTGGGCAAAAAAATCCCGATGCTGCTGCGGCATATAAGGGCGGTGAATGTTGCGCGCCATGTTCGTCTGGTGATCCTTACGGCCCAGCCTATCGTGCAGTTCTTGTTCGCCTGCGTGATACGGCGAGGTGTCGCGTTCCCAACCAGTCAGTTCCATGACGCGCGTTCCTATTCGGCTTTGAGCGAAGCGAAAAAATCAGCTCCAACAACCATGGCTGCGAAGCCATCAAGCGCCTCGACTCGCGACAACCAAGCTTTGATCTTTGGATAAGCGTCAAGCGAATAGTCACCATCCGTAACGCGCGCAATATAGCTGTAGCAGGCGATATCGGCCAAAGTTGCATGATCACCAACCAACCAATCACGACCTGTCAGATGTGGTTCGAATAATGTAGTGAACAATGCATCGGTCTTGGCCTTGGCCTCTTCTAGATCGGCGGGTGAACCAAACAACTTGATCGCACGAACCACAAAAGGCCCAGCCATGATTTCATTGACGGCAGTCGACAGCCACTCTTGAACTTGTGCATTGCCAACGGCGTCAGTCGGCAACCAACGATTTGTCGTGTCATGCTTACGAGCTAAGTAGGTCAGGATTGCGGTGGAGTCGCGCAGTGTAACGTCACCATCGACCAACACAGGGACCTGTCCAAGTGGATTCATTGCCAAAAATGCTGGCTGTTTGTGTTCACCTTCAGGTAAACTTACAACAATACTTTCGTGCTTCACGCCTAGAATACTAAGCAGATTCAAAACGCGGTGTGCGTTGCCCGAGAGGGGGTGTCCATAAACTTTCATGGGTTTTGCTTTCTTAAAGTCGGTTTGATGTCACAACAAACTTAAAGACCGCGATTAAGCCGCGAAACAGAAGAAAAATGGAATGACTGTCAACGATTGACTGACAATCAGCGTAACTGTCCTATTTCCGTATGTCCCATTTCTAGGAAACGTTTCAACGCATTGGACCGGATTTGACTAGGTGGGGTAACGGTAAATATCCCGCCTTCGCGCATCGACCAATCGGGCAGCACCCGAACAAGTCGCCCACTGGCAAGGTCATCCTCAACCATAAAGTCCGGTAGAACGGAAAAGGCAGTGCCCTCCATTAAATACGCTTTAATAGCCAACGTGATGTTGAGTTGAGCGACCCCGTTTACAGTGATCGTTTCGCTCTGATCATCTTTGGTGAAAGTCCATTCCGCACGCCCTTCAAGAGCATGGCTGAGCACGAAGGGCACATCGACCAAATCCCGAGGTGATTTTGCATTGATCTTGGTAGCAGTCGCAGGTGTACAAACTGCAATTTCTTCAAAATTGCGAAGCTTTCTTGCCAGATTACTGGAGTCTTTCAACCAACCAATGCGAAATCCTACATCGTAACGTTCCTCAATCAGATCAACCCTCATGTCATTGAGGAAAAGGTCGACGGTGACTTCCGGATAGGCTTCCTGAAACCGTGCGACGAAGGGCGCAACGTGGGACACGCCATAGTCGACTGGCGCTGTCACTCGCAGACGACCTTTTGGCATTTGGTCGCGATCAAGAACTCTTTCATAGGCGTTATTGGCCTGAGTTAACGCGGCCTTAGCATCCTCAAAAAAAGCCAATCCGGCATCGGTGAGGCTTAGCTTTCGTGTGTTGCGCAACAAAAGTGGCGTACCTATTTCTTGTTCAAGAATTTGCAATTGCTTGCTGACTACAGCCTTGCTGATACCAAGCTGGTGGGCTGCAGCTGTTATTGTACCGGTATCAACAGTTGCCACGAAATAAGAAAGCCGGTTTAGATTGTAACGAATATCCATCAATACATGTTAGCCTTAGGCTAACAGTCATTCAATTACTCTTTCATATAACTAACAAAAGACACCCTCTATCTTGGTCGCAATAGCCAGGAGAAGCACGATGTCGAATGAAAAATTCACAATAATCTATGACACCTATTGCGGCTGGTGCTACGGCGCTGCCCCGATCTTTGATGCACTTGTCGACACAGGCACGAATGTCGAAGTCTTGCATCGTCAACTGTTCCAGGGCCCGCTCGCCTATCGAATGAGCGAAGGTAAAGGCGCATTGGTTCTGAAAGCAGATGCACGCATCCAAGAACTCACGGGGCAAAAATTCAGTCAGACTTACAAGCAAAACGTGGTGCTTTCAGACACTGAAGTTTTGGCCTCTCATTACACAGCCCAAGCTGCAGCTTTGGTTCATGAGCAAGGCCCTCGCAAAGAATTTGCGCTGCGCCAGCGACTGGAGCGCGCACGGTACATTGAAGGAATATTGGCCAGCAATCGTGACGCAGTAATCACAGCGTTGCTTGCCGAAGGTGTTTCGGCGAACACCGCTGCACAGATCGGCACGCAAGCACTCGCTGATAAAGCGGATCTTGTTGCCCGCAAAGCCGAAAACTTGATGGCACAAGTTGGATCACAAGGCGTTCCAACTATACTCAGAACTGAGGGTGGTCTCATTACCCAAATCGATCACAGTGCATTCTACGGACGCCCAGCCGAAATTGCATCCCTCGTTCTCACTGCAGTTTGATCTGACGCGAATTGCAAGATTGAGCGCGAACCCGAGGGCAATTCAAATTGAATGGCTGGGTGAAAGTCTCTGTTTGCCATTTTGGTTGGACCAGTTTGGTTCTGGCGGGTGAGCTTTGTCATGCGTTGCTTGAAGTTCAGTTCCAACACTCAAAGATACGCAGAATTGCATGCGTCCCTGATCGGCCTTTAGTTCGTCTAGAGTTTTAGACTTTGTTTCCTCGTTCGAACGTTCTGTCCTCAGTTGAAACATGTAGCAGTCATGCGCGCATGCTGCGGAAATCGCAGGGCTTCAGTCTGTCAGGAAAAAGTTAGAATTGAAATTTGCTGAAATTGAAGCTGTGATTGGGTCCCGCTATAGAGTCGAGATTCAGATTGTATAAGTCCCACTAACAGAAACACCCACAGATGGCTTGAAGCCTTTAGGCGCAATATTGGCTGTTGGAATCCCAACGATGCTGGGCGATGTGCGGTGTCGATGCCAAGTGCGAGCGGGTGTCTTCCCACATCTGCTTCCATAGCCTCCAATCCTTCAATTCGCTGCTCGGGTTTGCGCGGGAGCGCGCAACGAATTC
>CALHHQ010000091.1 GCA_938030645.1 uncultured Rhizobiaceae group bacterium | reverse complement strand
TGTTGTGCTGACCGCGCTGTTCCTGACGTTCCTTGCTTATGGCGCGATGATCGTTTTCTTCATGTCATCATCTAGCTGGTCTTTGCCATTTGAACTGTCACGCGGTCATGCGCTGGTTGAGAAAATGGATCGGGACTTGTCCTCACTGCGCTTGCGTCGCAATCAGCTCCAGCAAGACCTGAACGTGGCAAATGTTGAACTGAATAAAGCTCAGCGCGATCAGCGTGACGGCGAGTTGCGCTTGAAACTCACGGCTCGCACCGTGGAAGAAGAGCTGATTCAACAAAAGACCGCCAAACTCGAAATCGAATTGCATATCAATCGCTTGAAGCAGGTTATTCGCGACTTTAATGCATTGAACGGGAAGGGCGGTTTCGCCAAAAACCTGAACAGCGCTTATTCCAAACGTTTGATCACGCGGAAATCGTTGAACAGCGGCACTTTGGCAGTTTTGGAAACACTTCACCGGGTGGCAACTGTTCAAAACGAGATCTCGGTCAAGCAACTGGAGTTGCAAAAGGTTGATCGTCGCGTTGAATTCCTGCGCACGTTGCTGGAAGAAATCAAGCAACCAGAAATTCGTGTGATCACGTCTGCAGGTTCTGATCTTGCGCATCTTGCCCGTGAAGTCATTGAAGCGAAAAATCAAATTGCTTTGTCGAGCCAAGCTGCACTCGCTGCGGAAAAGCGGGTTACTCGTTTGCAAAGCTCGTTGGTTGTTATTGTTGCGAACGTTGAATCTCTTGAGGGAACTCCTCTGGCACGCGCAATCGACAAGCCCGTTATGGTTCTTTTCCGTCCTTACTCCAACACCGACAATGTCAAGACTGGCGAGCCACTCTATGGCTGCGGTTTGTCATTTTTCTTCTGCGAAAAAGTGGGTGAAGTGGGCGCTGAAGTTGATGGTGAAACAACCACAGTTCATCCGCTGTTTGGAAAACCCATGCGTGGAACGTTTGTTGAAGCAACCTTCTTCGACCCTAAATCTGTTACAAAGGAAATCGTCCATGCCGGCGGCAAACCACTCCTTTTCTAATTTCGCGTATTGGAACAGCCGTAAATGCAAGGGCTTAGTGCTTGGCATAGGTTTAGTTGCGCTTGCTGGTTGCAACGGATCAAAGTCGAACTTGGGATCAAGCCTTTCCAGTGCGGCAAGCTATGAGGCTAAGAAGACCGAAGTCGCTGCGGTAAAAAAGTCGAAGCTGCCGGAAGCCAAAGCTCTTGAGCCAGATACTATGGCTATCGGTTCCGTTTCCCAGCGGACAAAGAAAATCAATGCAGTTGAGACCAAGTCGACGAAATCAAAATTGTCGAAAACAAGCTCATTTGTTGCCCCAAAATCTCCTTCTGTTCAGGCTTTGCAGCAGGGGAAATTGTCAGCGCGATGTCGCTATATTTATGCCACGGCGGGGTCCGATGCCACATTGTTGCGCACGCCAACAGTGTCCGGCGAGGTGGATCACGAAGGCAATTTGGGCGCAAGTATTGCATATGATGTAGTCGATGCGCGTCGCGCGCGGTTGAAAGAAGAACTGGCGGATGCTGATTGTCGTCGCGCTTCTGCAATTTCAAAAATCACCAATCTGTTGGTCACATCGCCACAATCGCTCACGCGAGCTGGGTACTTGGCGAAAGCCAATTCACTGCGCAACAGCCGTGGCACATTGGCCTCGGTGCGTCGTCGCATTCGCAATGGCGTGAACGAGGGCTTGATCACGGCACAGTCAGCAGCAATCTTGCGACAGACCGTTGACCGGGTGCAAGCACAAGAAGCACGTATCAGAGGCGAAGCCTCGCGCCGTGATGTTGTCGATGCGGTACAAGTTCAAAGTGTTGAAGGTCTGGACCGTGAACTCGTTGCTGCAGAAGAAGAAGTGTCTCGCATCAACCGTGAAATTCGACAGGCGAACACCGTCAACTTCAACGTGAGTGGTGGTTACAATGTCCCAGAAGAAGATGACGCTTTCATTTCCAGCAATCGTGACGATTTTTATGGCAAAGTGAAAATGTCCGTCCGTTTAGGGGCATTGAGTTCAAAGCGTAGAGCTTATGAAGATGAAGCTGCCAGCGCCCGTATGGATGGTCTCTTTGAAGATCAAACAGGTGTGTTTTGGCGGGTTAGAGAACTTCAAAAAGCCAATTCACGTGCCCTGAGCAGTCTGCTCGTTCAACGTCGCGAAGTTGCAGCCGCATTGGAAGAGTCTCGCAGCAATTCACGCCTTGGTTCACGCGCTTATGAGCCTGAGCTTTTTGTGCCTAAAATGCGCGGTCAAATTGATACTGTTACGTTGAAAGCTGAACTGGCCGGATTGGATGCAACCATTGCCGATACACGCCGCATCAGCCGTAAACTGTCATTCAATCGAAATCGCCCTTGATGTAAACGTTTTGGCTCCCCACATTACTTCTGCAAGGCGCAATTGTGCGGCTTCTAGATGTGTGAGTTACTATGAAACCGAGTTTGGTAAAACTTTTTGGGTCTTCCGTGGAATTTGAAACATTCGGCAAGAGCTCTCTTGCCTATGTGCGTCGTGTTTCGCGATCAGATATGGACACTTACTTAGCTGCATCTGATGATTGGGAAGATGCGTCTCAAGGTTCTGCGCCGGAAGGTGAAGAAACCTCTATTTGGGGCTTGTTCGGCGCTGATGGTGAGCCAATTGCATTTTCTCACGAGGAAGATTTCCTGGCTCAAAATGCGGAAGAACGCGATTTGCTAACTGTCCAAGTCCAATAAAGGGCTCTGGCTAGGCAGCGTTCGCCTGAATTTCTGCGATCAAAATTCCGTAAATTTCATCCACACTTTGTGCTTTGCGCAAAGCGTCTAGTTTGTCTTCATCTCGCAAAATGCGGGCAATTTTGGACAGAGCTTTTAAGTGAACAGCACCAGAACCCTCTGGGGCAAGCAAGATGAAAAACAAATCGACGGGTTGATCGTCCATTGCATCAAAAGCAACAGGTTTGCTCACGCGCGCAAAAGCGCCAATAATTCCGTCGATATTCGGCAGTTTGCCATGGGGAATTGCGACGCCGTTGCCAACGCCGGTCGAACCGAGGCGTTCCCGTTGAAGCAATGTGTCCAATATATCATGCTCAGAGGCTTCAATTTTGGGCGCCACCAATTCGGCAAGCTCGTGCAGAACTTGCTTCTTTGAATTCGCCTTTAAATTGGCAACAACCATGTCTGGCATTATGATGCTGCTGAGTTCCATTTTCCGCTCCTATACCGGCGATACGGTATAATCAGTTTGCGTTGATTCTTACTTAGGCGCTTTTTTCAGCCTTAGTGGATGGATCAATCCACCCTACATTTCCGTCTGTTCGACGGTACACCACATTTACTTCGCCACTGGCTGCGTTTTTAAACACGTTGACGGGCTGATCCATCAATTCCAGCTGCATGACGGCCATGGCCACCGTTTGTGTGCGAACACTCATTGAACTTTCTGCAATCACCAACGGAGCGAAATCGTCTTGGACCTCTTCGTCTTCCGCTGGTGTAGTCATCACTGAATAGGCGACCTGATGATCGTCTGCACCATTGCCACTGTGATGGTCTTTCAACTTGCGCTTGTAACGGCGCAAACGTTTCTCGATGCGCTCTGCAGCCTTATCAAAACTCGCATGGGCATCAGCTTCACGGGCACTTGTTTGTAGCACCACGCCTGAATCTAAGTGAACCATGCAGTCTGCCATGAAAAAAGAGCCTTGCTTTTCCATTGTCACATGGCCGCTGTAACCGTGCCCAAAATACTTCGCTACTGCACCGCTTATTCGGTCTTCAATCCGGCCCTTTAATGCGTCACCCACGTCCATGTGTTTGCCGGAAATACGAAGTGTCATGTGTGGGAACTCCTATGCGGTTGAAAGTAACGTCGTTGAGATCAGCAATACGAAAGTGCTGCTTCGGCTGAGTCTACAATGATGTGGTGTTACGAACAAAGGTTGACAATGAACTTTTTGTTCCATCGTGGAACATAAGTGATTTGTCTCTAAATTGGGGGCGATTTGGTTTCTGCGGACGAGTTAGAGGTGCAGACCGGCAGAGTCAATATTTGGTCATGTCACAAAGTGCTTAAACTCTGGATGCACAAGCTGCTGCGGCTGCCTTTTTCTCTCGCCGGCGCTGGACGGACGAAGGAATATTCATGGATTCTCGGTATTTAGCAATTGTGCGCCGTGCAATATCGATCCCGCTTGATTTCAACAGAATGACGATTGAATCATCACTTAAAACAGCGTTGGCAGTTTCATTTTCGATCATATCTTTGATGCGCGCACGCACGGCTTCAGCGGAATGACCTTCACCGTCTTCAGTGCTGGCGATGTTTGTGGTGAAGAAATATTTTAACTCAAACAAGCCACGTGGGGTCATCATGTATTTGTTGCTGGTGACACGGCTGACTGAGGATTCATGCATTTCAATCTCATCCGCAACGGTTTTAAGCGTAAGCGGGCGCAGTTGCTGAATGCCGTGAACGAGAAATGCGTCTTGTTGTTTGACGATCTCACGAGCTGTTTTAAGGATTGTTTGCGCCCGTTGATCGAGGCTTTTCGTCAGCCAACTCGCGGTTTGCAGGCACTGGGCGAGGAATTCTTTGTCGCTATCACTGTTGAGTTGTTTGGACACACTGGTTGCGTAGGTGTTGTTGACCAAAACACGGGGCAGGGTGTCACTGTTCAATTCGATATTCCAAGAGCCGTCATTGGCTTCGGTTACAAAAACATCTGGCACAACGTGCTGAACGGGCCCACTTTCGAACAACGTGCCAGGTTTTGGGTCAAGGCTTTGTATTTCAACCAAAGCATCGTGAAGGTCTTCGATATCAAGGCCAGAGAGTTGTTTTAAAGAGTCAAAATCGCGTTTTGCCAAAAGATCTATGTTGTCGATAATGCACTCGATGCCGGGGTCGAGACGCTTCTGATCAGCCAGTTGCAGTCGCAGGCATTCGGCTAAATCGCG
>CALHHQ010000090.1 GCA_938030645.1 uncultured Rhizobiaceae group bacterium | reverse complement strand
TTGCTGCCAATTGATCTGCAGCTGCGGAAAGCTTTGCGGTATCGCGCCCATTGAGAATTATGTTTGCACCCGCTTCAGCAAGCCCTTTTGCAAGAGCAAAGCCAATGCCCTGCGATGAGCCAGTGATCAGCGCTGTTTTATCGCTCAAGTCAAAAAGTGGGTGTGTCATAAGTTATCTTTCAAGATCTGTGTTTTCGTCGTGTGTGTTGTTATTTAACCGCGACCGACAAACGGCATTGCGGACGCCATGACTGTCATGAACAACACATTTGCTTCGAGCGGTAAATTGGCCATGTGCAAAACCGAGTCTGAAACATTCTGTACATCCATCACGGGTTCGGACTTTATCGACAGGTCCGCCTGCGGCACTCCAGATTGCATAGCGGTGGTCATGTCTGAAGCCGCATTGCCAATATCAATTTGCCCGCAGGCAATATTATAGGGCCTGCCATCAAGCGAAACCGTTCGTGTCAAACCAGATATCGCATGTTTAGAACAGGTGTAGGGGGTAGAGCCCGGTCTCGGCATGGTTGCCGATATGGACCCGTTGTTGATGATCCGACCACCTTGGGGGCTTTGCCGACGCATCAGATTGAATGCACCGCGCGCCATGATGAACGCGCCAAGCAAGTTTACATCAATGACCTTTTTGAAGTCCGCAACGGGAATGTCTCCAATGGGCGCAGCCGGAACATTGTTGCCTGCATTGTTGAACAGAACATCCAAACGACCATGATCCGCTTCTATCTTGTCAAACAGTGCGTCGGCTTCGCCCGGGTTGGTTATATCCGCTGAAATCGAGGATGCATTTTGACCAATCAAATCGACCGTTTCATTCAGCGCCTCAATTCTTCTGCCGGTTACAACCACATGGAAACCGTTTTTTCCCAAGGTAACGGCGCATGCACGACCAATTCCCGAACCACCACCAGTCACAAGTGCAATTTTTGACATGCGTTTTTCTCTCAATCCAGTTTGGGGTGTCGTCTTAATTTACGGGCGTCAGAAGTTCCTTGCCTGCAAAATACGCAGCCAGATTATCGCGTTGCAATTGCCCCATTATCTTACGGGTCTCGACTGTTCCCGATGATTGATGAGGTTGCAGCAGTACATTGTCCAAAGCCATAAAACGCTTGTTGATATTGGGTTCGTTTTCGAAAACATCCAGTGCCGCTGCTTTGATTGCACCCGTCTCCAGCGCGTCCAAAAGCGCTTCCTCGTCCACGGTCGTTCCCCGCGAAGCATTGACCAATAGACCATTTGGGCCAAGAGCTTTGATTGCTTGTTCGCCAACCATTTCCACGGTTTTTGGTCCGCCAGAAAGCGTAATCACAAGGGTGTCGACGGCCTCAGCCATGGCCACAATATCACTGTGATGGATCCAACCTTCACAGTCTTTTGGACTACGAGAATAGTAGTGAATTTCACCACCAAACGGTTGGAGGCGTTCTGCCACGGCACGCCCAATTCGACCTAAGCCAACAATTCCGACTCGTTTTCCTGAGACCTTGGTTTGAAGTTCGAAGGCACCGTTCTTCGCCCAATTGCCTGATCTGATCCACTCAGATGCCCCCACTATTCCGCGTGATTGAGCAATCACCATGCCAACTGCAAGGTCAGCCACATCGTCTGTTAGAACATCGGGCGTGTTCGTCACTCTGATGCCTTTTGAAGACGCATATTCCACATCAATTGTGTCGAACCCAACACCATAATTTGCGATCATCCCAAGCTTTGGAAAAGCATCCATGATGTCGGCGCCGAGTTTGTTGTGCCCCTTAAATGCAAATGCCTGCACCGCTTCAAAAGCTTCTGACGGCAGCGTGTCGAGGGACGCACCGTGAGGTAGATTATAAACGGTGTAAGCCTCTTCCAACGGAACGGTGTCCCAATCATCGTACGACTCGAAAGTCAAAATATGCGGTTTCATTTCATGTTCCGTTTTGTTTGAGTTCGATGACGAAGGAATGAGTGATTATAGGGATCATTGTGTTCGTCTGCGTATGCCTACGCCAATTGGTTTCCTGCGATTTCCGGGCAAATCAGGGTCGGGGCCCCAAATGGCTTGATACGTATCCAAGGCCAGACCTTTGCGTTGCATGAATGCAAATAACCCGATCAGAAATAGGAACCATCCCCCCAACACGACGAACATCCAAACTGGGCCGTTTGCAAGCCACATGCCCAAAAACGCGGTGCTCCAGGCCAGAAAGATTGCGAAATATCCTAAGAACTTGTGCAGGTATTCAAAAGCCAATCGGCGAGGGGTCATGTCGTAGTGATCGCCATGAACAATGCCTGTCACCGAAACTTCGGTTGGTCCACCTTTAGAGCCGCGCAACCAGCCGGCCAGCAATTGTGTGGCACAAAAAGCCACTAAGGCCCAACCGACAGTTCTGTGGATCCACGCTGCAAGCGTGTCACCAGAACTGCTCCAAATGAGCCATACAGCAATGAGAACCAGAACTGCGCCACACGTTTGAATAATCCAATGGGAATGCCACCAAACCTGACTGTCGAGCTTTTCTGGCCAGTTTTGCTTTGGAGTTGTCTTCATAAAACGAGCAATCAGTATCCCTATCGGAAATAGGAAACCCCATGCTGCAACCATTAATCTGCCGTGCCAAGCGACAGCATCTGTCACTGAATGGGCGCGAGACGGGTCAATTGCTGCAAACAACCACTCCATGATCAGCCTTTAACAGCCCCAGCTGTCATGCCTGTGATAATTTGTTTTGACGCGACAAATGTGAAGATCACGGGTGGAATGGCGAGCAACATACCTGTCGCCATAATCACACCCCAATCAATATCGTATTCCGTAATAGAATTTACGATGGTGACGGGCACAGTGCGGGTGCTGCGGCCCGACAAAGCATTGCCTAAGAGAAATTCATTCCATGCAATTCGAAATGTGAAAATGGCAGCGGCAGCAAGGCCAGGTTTGATGACCGGAAGCACCACCAAAAAGAACACTTGCAGAGGATTGGCCCCATCCATCTTGGCAGCTTCTTCCAGTTGAATAGGGACTTGAACAATGAAGCTTTGCAAAATCCAAATGACAAATGGCAGGTTCATTGCGACGTAGACCAGGATAATGCCAGTGTATGTGCCGTCTAAACCGTATTGGAACGTCCAGATTCCAAACACGGGAACGAGCAACACTGCTGGCGGTACCATGCGCATCAGAAGTGTGGTCATTGAAATTGGACCACGACCCATGAACCGGAACCGTACCAACGCATAAGCTGCCATACATCCAACGACTAATGTGATGGCTGTTGAAACCAGAGCGATGAAAATGGAATTGCCCAAAGCGCGGCCAAAAGTCGGGTCGCAATAATCCACGCTTGCCGGCGCATACCAAAGCACATTGCACAAAACGGCTTCATAATTGCGGATTGTTGGTGTGAAGAAAAACGAACCAACGGACACGTCATTTACATCCACATTTGTTTTAAACGACGTTGCAAGCATGAGCATGATTGGGCCCATGGCCATCACAATCAAACACACCATCAATGCATAAAAT
>CALHHQ010000089.1 GCA_938030645.1 uncultured Rhizobiaceae group bacterium | reverse complement strand
GCAGCATGTTCCAACAGGGATGAAATCAACAACTCACCCGACATCATTTGACCCAGCATCTCGCTCTCCTCCTCAGATCGTGACTTCGGGATACAGTGCCAAGACAGCGCACAGCTTGCAACGCACAACCGCCTGAGGAGCTCAAACAATTTGGTGGACTGCTTTTGGCCTTAAGCTGTCACGTTACGTCAACAAGGCGCCACTGTGGACTGTGGCACAAACCCAAGCGGCAAATACCCCGCGGGACTCAAACTCTGACCTGCCGAACAACAGGTGGCCGTAGACTTCGACAAGCCCACTGCCGAGATTTAGAAAGACGCTCGCGTCAATTATAATGCAACGTTCGGGGACTGTCCGGAGTGAGCCTAACCAGTAAAATCGATTTCCTCGCTGCGGGCGTTCGCAGCGGAAAAATATGCGGCACGTGCATTATTCTCTGTGCTGCCTTGCGGCGAAAGGACCGGTCATTCAGGAAAGGCACAGTCAGACCTTACTTTTTTTAAAGACCGGCAAATAGCCTCGGCGTTCAATTTCGGGAAAGGCATCGCCCCGCCGCACGTAGTTTGTATTCTGGGTCAATGCGCGCGGCGTGAAATCCCAGCGTTCTTCGCGGCCAATGCTTAGTGCACTGTCGATCAGCTTGCGATCAATTTGCGAGCGAATGACGTCATCCAAAAGGGTGTCCAAGTGCCAAGTATCTTCTGCGATTTTTCGCAATCGCACTTCTTCTGGATGGTCGTTGCCGGCAAGGTTTGTGAGCTCAAAAGGATCGCTCAACAGATCAAACAATTGTGGTGGATATGCACGGGAAATCGTCAGCTTCATGTTGCCATCTCGCAGACACACACGCGGTGCAGCGGTACCGCCATCAATATGCTCTGCCAAAACTGGTGCTTTGATTGGGTTGCCACGCATCGCCGGAACAAGGCTTTTGCCGTCAAGCTGTGTTTTTATCTGATCCGGCGGAATGCCCGCCATTTCCAACAAGGTTGGAAAAATATCCATCAGCGATGCGGGGGTCGCAACCCGGCTTGCTGCTAGACCAGGATAAGAAACTATTAAAGGCACGTGTATTGCCGGATCGAATAGGGTTTTCTTGAACCACATCCCGCGCTCACCAATCATGTCCCCATGATCAGAGGCGAAAAGGACAACGGTATTGTCGGCAAACCCGCTGTCTTCCAGGGCCTGTATCAACTGCCCAAAGAGATCATCCACATAGGAAATCATACCGTAGTAGCCGCGTCGCGCATGCCGGTAATCTTGCTCACTCAGCGTGCATTTGTCCTGCCCGTAATGGTAATACAGCGACTGACTGTGCGGATCGCGTGCCTCTATCGGAATGTCGGTGACCCGCGGCGGTTCAATGGTGTCGTTTGGATACATGTCCCAATACTTTTGGGTCGTTACATACGGATCATGTGGATGGGTCAGCGAGACGGTCATCATAAAGGGTCGAACGTCTGTCGATCGCGCGCGCGCAAACAGCTCTCGCTTTGCGTGGTGAATGACGTCTTCATCATAGTCGATCTGCATTGATCGCGCGACGGGACCAGCGTCCTTGACCGTATCAATTGTTGATACGCCAAATGTGTAGGCGCGTTCTTCATCACTATTGTAATCTCGAAAATCCGCATCGGGCGTCCATGACATATCTGCTGGATAAATTTCAGTGGTCAGGCGTTCTTCAAATCCGTGAAATTGGTCGGGGCCGACAAAATGCATCTTGCCGGAGATGCACGTGTAGTAACCCGCCGAGCGCAGGTAATGCGCAAATGTTGGTGTAGACGCCGTGAATTCGGCCCCATTGTCATACGCCCCAATTCGGGACGGCAAGCGCCCCGCCATCATCCCGAACCGCGACGGTGCGCACAGCGGGTAGGCGCAATATGTGTTCTCGAAAACTGTGGCGCGCGCTGCAAGTGCATCAATATGCGGCGTTTTGCAGGTCTTTCCTCCATAAGCATTCAGGACAAAAGCGGTAAGTTGGTCGACCATAAACAGAATGATATTTGGCTTGGTCATTGGACGGCCTTCTTATGTGGCTGTTTTGCCTGAGGTTTCAGAAACGGAACACGTCTCTAGAATTGCGCATGCGGTCATGAGATCAAGATGCGCGCCCCCACCGTTTTTGAAGACGGTAATGTCTTCGGTCGATGTGCGCCCGGGCGTCCCGGCTTTGAGTTGATAGAGATCTGCCAGAATGTCAGTTTCGGTAATAACGCCTGTAGCCAGTGGGATTTTGATCTCACCGATATGGTGCAAGGTGGTGTCGCGGCTGTCAACAAACAGGCGGGCCTTTTGCAGCAATGCGTCATCGGCCTCGCGCATTTCAGCGCGAAAAGCACCGATCAAGTCAACATGAGTGCCAGGTTGAACCCATGCGCCCATTATCACGGGTTCGGTGGACATCGTGGCGGTTGTGATGATGTCGGCTTCCGCAACTGCGGCTTCCAAGTCATCCACAGCCGTAATGTTCAAGCCTTTGACGCTCAGCTCAGCTGCCAGCTTTTTGGCTTTTGACCCGGTGCGGTTCCAAATGGTAAATTCCCGCAATTCTGAGAATGTCTGGCTGTAGGCGGCAATGACGTTCGCAGCGACTTTTCCAGCCCCAATCACTAGCATTTTGTGGCTGTTGGGCCGCGCCAGAAACCGCGCACCCAAAGCAGAATCCGCCGCCGTTTTCAGATTGGTCACCAGTTCACTTGCAACAACCGCGCGTAGCGTCCCGCACGTTTCATCAAAGACCAGCATGGCTCCCTGAACGGTGGGCAGGCCAATGCCCGTATTGCGAGCCATAACCGTCACGCTTTTCACGCCAAAGCCCAAGCCTTGGATCCAAGCTGCTCGGCTGAGAAGGGTTTGCCCTTGCGGCCCTAAGAACGTGTCCCCAATCTGGGCATGAGGCAGCCCATGACCTGCGTCGATAGCGTTTATAAATAAAGGCCAATGGATGTCTGAACCAAGCGCATCAGCAGTGATGGTCTTCATGAGTTCACCACTGCCATAAAGTCTTTGGTAATCTGGTGCTGTGGGTTGCTGAACATCTGTTCGGGCGTGCCCTCTTCAACGATTTCGCCCTGCGCCATCAGGATCACACGGTCTGCGACCGCTTTGGCAAACCCCATCTCATGAGTGACACACACGATGGTCATATCCGCGCGCGCCAAGTCC
>CALHHQ010000088.1 GCA_938030645.1 uncultured Rhizobiaceae group bacterium | reverse complement strand
TCAGGCCTAACCGCTTGCGCTCTCGGACCATGACACGCACCATCGCATGATAGTCCATTTTGGAACCGTTAGCGCGCGTCAGAATGTGGCGCGATGGATGGGCCGCGACGCCTAGCTGAGTTTTCGCTCCGTCCAGTGCCGCCTAGAGCAATTGTGCAGGGCAGTGACAGGACCTTATCTGTCTTATTCTGGCGCAGCTTGAGGGTATCGCCGTCATAGTCGCCCCATTGAAAATCCACCCAGTCGCCAGGGCGCTGTACACTTCCCACGCCAATCTCGAAGATCAGGCGGGGCAATGGCGCGCCCTCTTCTCGCATCTTCTCCACCGCCCAGTCGGTCCATGGCAAGTGTGGCTTCTTGCGACCTTCTGGAACTTTGAGCTGTTCTATTTCGGTTGCTTGATTGTTGTCACGCCAACGCTTTCGGATCGCCAACTTGCATAACATGCTGATGGCTGTGGGAAGGTAGTTGGCAAACCTGACCCCCATAGATTTCGTAAATGTGTTAAACGATGGCTTCGATAACATCACTTGGATTTGCCGATAGCAGCTGATCGAAACCAAAGAACGCCTCGTCTGGTAGAGTGCCAGAAGGCTGATCTTCTAACAATGTACCAGTCTCGACGAGACATGGGCCCGACAAAAGGCCGGTGTGTTCAAAGAGAAAATTGGTCGCCCGACTGGGCTCTCGTAGCAATTCGATTAGTGTGTCCTTTTGAATGTCCTCTGGCCCGACCTCGGTAAAGCGGGTTGCATGGGGAGATTGGTGCAACGTCACGGCCGCGTTCGTCCGAACTATGTTGACCCGTTCCGCCTCTTCCCCGCTTGAGCCAGTCATCTGTATCCTGAAGTCACTTCCTTGGGATTCATGAAAACTCGGACTCTTCTCGTGCAATTCAACAAACTCAGTTGATCCGCTCGAAATGGAGGTAATAGGACTTCTTTCAATGAACAGGCTACAGAGGCCGCCGATGACCCAAGCATCCACAGCACCGGCAAGCTCTTGATCGCTCATGATCAAGGTGTCGTCATCTAGCTCGCCAAAAACCGTTTCGCGCTTTGCTCCAATGTGTTTTGCCAGCGTGGAATGGGCTAGACCGTTCGAGGCAACCCAATCGATAGTCTCGAGCCGTCCAGCTTGGTGCCACCAGCTTTGGAAGCGTGCCAGTCGATCATCGGGCAAATCTGCGAGTAGGACAGCATAGTCAAAATCATGCGCCACCCAGGTCTCAAACGCTCGCGAGGAGAAGACACAATGCGTGATCGCCTGGCTTATTGCACACCGCAGAAACGATGACTGAGCGACCCCATCGATCATATCGCTGAAGCCAGCATAGAATTCTCTATAAGCCGCGCTCAGACGCGAATGTGCAGCGGCACGTTCATCAGCTGTTTCGCACATTTCAACACCGATGAACGTAGCTGAGGTTTCGTGCGCAACACGCGCACCTTTGATGTGTTGATTGACGTATTCGGTACGGCGTTTCCGTTCCAACGTTAAAGCTGGTTTGTCGGCATAACGAATGCACGCATGCAGCATTTGCCCATCAGGTGTATTTAGAAAAATTCTGCCGTGTTGCTCCTCATGGTAGCGCACATCGTCGTCTTCGGATGCATAGTCTTGAAAATTGATCACGCGGCCGTCATGCCAGCCAGAAATTCTAGCGACCTCAGTTGCAAATGGCCTCATGACGTTCCAGCAGACCAATCCGCACAAAATTCAACCAGGCCACGGCGTACAACGACAACGGCGATCAGGGCAGGGGTGACACCCGTTACAACCAGCGATATCGCATCGACAACCGCGGCCACGAGTTCAACACGACTAAATGCACGCCCGTCGGCTATCACGTTTTGCGCAACATCGCTGGCACACACCTCGTTCTGAATGCGTTTGCGGTTGCGCTTAAACCAAGACTGACCATCTTTCTTCTTCTGATCGTCGTCACGTTGATCGAGTGCAAACCCACGCGGCTTTAATTCCTCGCCAATCAATAACATCAGTTCGTCTTCTGGGAGATCGATCAGATCTAGTATTTCATTGCTCACGGCCAATTCCCTGTCTCAAATTGTCTATAATCACCAGTTTAAACTGGTTTTTCCCACCTGTCATGAAGTGATGGAATTGCATACTGTGCGATCTTTATTGCGTTTGACCGCAGGAAAGATGATCATTCCAAGCTTAGCTGCTTCGCTTGGTAAGTGAGATTGATGATGCGGCCGTTTTCACTAGAGCTCGCCTATGTGTCAGGTTGGCACGACGGCGAACGTGTTAATATTGCCGAACCCAACGACCTTCATGTCGTCGTGCATGAAGATGTTCATGCAGATATCCTTCGCACGACGCCTGACGGCCAGTTGTTGTGGTTTGCGATCTTGCTGTCTAATCAGTCCGACACAGCCGCAGATTTCATTGCGCATCACGTTCAGCAATCTCGGCAAGCCCAGGAAATGTTCGCGACGTATGTGGGATCGAAGTCTTTTGTGAAACTGTCAGACAGGCTCTCAGCAAAACAAAGTTTGAACCAATAGTATCAAGACTACTATCGCTTGATGGGCGATATTCTTGCGCCCGTTTTGAGATCAGATTTTCTGAAAGTCGCGCTGGCAGTCGCAAGCATGCAGCTGATCTTTTCCTCCAAGGCGCTTCATTTATGGGCCACAAATGGCTTTGACTACCCGGTGCTGATGCACGATGTCCCGAATGCCAGATTGGGCGTGTTTCGGGACTGGTGGTCACAAACAGGATCGGATGAGATTAAGGTCGTTCTCAATAGCTGCCTCGAAGAGCAGGACTGGATCACAAGTTGGGCCAAAGAGCGTGGGCGGGACGCTCCGCTGATGGATTTCATCGATGATGACGATCTGCTTCTTGAAGATCGCGGATTCTGTCGCAAACTGGATGCCTACTTAATCCCAAAGTTTGTTGCGCATCTGTCCCGCGCGACACCTCTTGATGTGATTTCGGAGGTTGAGTGGCAAGAGGCCCTGGAACTGGTTGTTCAAGAGGCGCAGTCATTGGAAATATCGCTAGAGCTTGAGCCTGGCTATGATGATCTTCGAGCTGGCGACTACAGGATGAGTGCAAGTGGTAATGCACGCACATACATCCGATCATCTCCGTCCGAACTCGTTGAGGGCGCTGCGCAGTTGGATCGAAGGGAGTTCCGTCGGCAGCTCGCGTCATCGGACACCGTTGTCGGTGTAATCTTCAGTCCAGAGGAAATTGAGTCAAATCGGTGCGATGTCGAACTGCTCGAGATTGTTCCGTCAAGCGATGGTAGCCGGACGCAGACTGACTTCTTGTCGTTTAATTGGATTGCGGCGCCGGATGCTGTGTTTGACCTATTAGGCCACTCACAAGCGGTGCTGGACAACGCCGAAGTGCGAAACCTTGGTTGCATTCTTGTCCCTGTCTCTCAGGCCGATGCTATCCGTGCGCTTCAAGCATGTACGCTCAAAAAGGAGCTTTGTATCTATCTCGATGAGGATGTTTTTGAATTTACGATCGACCACTCCACGGATTTCGAATTCGGGTTTGGCGCTTTTGAGGCTAGAGGTGACCTCAGCCTGACCGCCTTTTGGGGTCGTCCCAAACACACAGGTTCTCCACATGTCTTGAAATGCATGCCCGGGGAGACAGGCCGACTTTTCTTCGCGCACATGGTTCGTAGGGGCGACGTGTCGGTCGTGGACGATGCACCACCGGTTATGGTTGCGGAAACAATCCGACTGGTGACACACTATTGGACTTGGCTGTGATTTCTGACGCAATGTCGGCTTTTTCAATCGGTGAGAATGCAGCTCTTGCAACATCCGATGCTTAGCATTCTGAATTTATGAGACGCCAGTTCGGGCGGCTCCAGCTAGTCAGTATCGAGGACATGCAGCAAGCAGTCGTACTTTAGCTTGTTGCGGGGATGAGTTCTTCGAAACCTAAAAATGGCCGAAATGACGACTTGCGCCGCGTTGAAACGATAAACCTGCCGCACATGCGAACAGATGCTGCGCTAGCGAAGGCCCAGAAACGAATGTCGGTTATGTCCCGCAACTATCTAGTTTGCGCACGATGCAGCGAATGGCGGTGTTTCCTGAACCGCCCCTTGATCATCAACGCAGTGAATTGCGGCTTAGCCCCGTATTTTGTTGAAGAAGTCGCTGATGCTCCGGGGTAAGCCATTTGATTCACTCGTTATTGTAGGATGAGGGGGGATGTGACGATAATGGGCACCCAGGAAGTCGGCGCGGCTGTTTTACGACTTTGATTTAGAGACCCATGCCCCAGCCAATCACATATTGCGTGAGGTTG
>CALHHQ010000087.1 GCA_938030645.1 uncultured Rhizobiaceae group bacterium | reverse complement strand
ACGGTGATCGTCGAATATCTCGACCAGATAATGCCGGAAAACTCTGTCCATCCGACTGATCCATGGGAGCGCGCACAGGTGCGATATTGGACGAAAGCAGTGGATGAGGATCTTCATCCCGCTTGCGGGACGGTTACATTTGTTTGCTCGCATCGACACACAGTTCTGAAGAAGCTCGGCAAGGAAGGCGCGGAAAAGTTCATGGCATCAACGCCAGAAATTTCCGTCACGTCGAATTGGAAAGAGCAGAAGGAAGCCTTCATTCGCTACGGATTCAATGCACCGGGCGCTGCGGAGAAGGTTCAGCTCTACGATACCTATTTGCACAAGATGGAAAAGGCGCTGGAAGGGCAGGACTGGCTCGTTGGCAACACATTCTCTGTCGCGGATATTTCTCTGACGCCTTACGTCAACCGCCTCGCCATGATGTCGATGCGGGGTATGTGGGAAAATGGGCGTCTGCCGAATGTGGAGCGGTGGTTCGCCCGCATTGAGGCGCTGCCAAACTTTAAGCAGTGCCTGATCGATTGGGTGCCGGAAGATCTGACAAACGACCTGCGCGAAAACGGAGCCAAAAGCTGGCCCGAAGTCGCAAAAATTCTCGAAATCAAAATCTAAAAAGGAGAAGGCTCATGGGACGCCTAGATGGAAAAACTGCTGCAATTACAGGTGCAGCCCGTGGCATTGGTGCGGAGTATGCCAAGAAACTTGCCTCCGAAGGGGCCAATGTTGTTGTGAGTGACATTCTTGACCCCGCAGAGGTGGTTGCCGAGATCAAGGCTGCGGGCGGCAATGCCGTTGGCATGGTCGTTGATGTGACGTCGGACGATGATCTGAATGCCATGGTTGCCAAGGCTGAAAGTGAATTTGGTGCGCTAAACATTCTGGTCAACAATGCGGGGCTTTTTGCCAATCTGACGTTGAAGCCGTTCTTCGAAATTGACAATGACGAATTTGATAAGGTCATGACGATCAATGCGCGATCCATCCATCAGGCTACCAAAGCTGCCTTGCCGGCATTGATGCGCGCTGGCGGCGGTAAAATATGCAACATCGCTTCAGGCACCTTTTATTACGGCCCTCCCGGTCTGTCGCATTACACTGCGTCCAAAGCCGCTGTTATCGGATTGACCCGTGGTCACGCACGTGAGCTTGGCGACAAGAACATTCAGATCAACGCTATCGCTGTGGGCCTGACGGAAAGCAGTTCGATCAAGGATGACAGCAAATGGGACCGGGCTCGCGCGCCCACCGTGGATTCCCGCTCAATCAAACGTGAGATGGTGCCGGAGGACCTAATGGGGACCCTTATGTTCCTGTGTACCTCGGACAGTGATTTCATCACGGGCCAGACCATCAATGTCGATGGCGGCAAAGTGAACCTGTAAAAGCGGATGACAACAGTGCCCCCACGTAAAAACATTCTCTTCATCATGTGCGACCAGTTGCGCTTTGATTACCTGTCGTGTGCTGGCCACAAGACGTTGGCGACGCCGAATATTGATGCTCTGGCTGCGCGTGGGGTGCTGTTCACCAACACTTATTGCCAGTCGCCCATTTGTGGGCCGAGCCGAATGAGCTTCTATACGGGGCGCTATGTCTCATCGCACGGTGCAACGGCGAATTTCGTGCCGCTGCGCGTGGGCGAGCGTAATATCGGCGATCACTTAAAGCCGCTGGGCGTGCGCCCAGTTCTGGTCGGTAAGACGCATATGAAAGCTGACACCGAAGGCATGGCGCGACTGGGAATTGACCCCGAAAGCGAGATCGGCGTGCATCACAGCGAGGCTGGGTTTGAACCTTACGAGCGCGATGATGGCATTCACCCCGAGGCGATGGTGAAACCCGGTCTCGCCTATAACGAATATCTAAGAGACAAAGGTCATACTGACACGCCGAACCCGTGGCACTGGAGCGCGAATTCAGTTGATACCGAGGATGGTGTTCGTACTGGCTTTTTTAACGACATTGCCGACAAGCCTGCGCGTGTGGCGGAAGAGGATTCCGAGACGCCATACATGACGCGCCGCGCCATCGATTTCCTCGAGGAAGACGATGGTGAGAGTCCGTGGCTGTTGCACCTATCCTACATCAAGCCGCACTGGCCCTATATCGCACCCGCGCCATACAACACGATGTATGGCACTGAAGACGTCCAGCCTGCCATTCGCTCAGATGCTGAAAGAGAAGATCCCAATCCTCTGGCGAAATTGTTCATGGACCGCGTGGGCGGCAAAACGTTCTCCAAAGAAGACGCGCGGGATACCGTGATCCCGACCTATATGGGCCTCATCAAACAGGTCGACGACCAACTCGGCATTCTGTTTTCCTACATGGAAGACAAGGGGCTGATGGATGATACGATGATTGTTTTCACCGCCGATCACGGTGATTATCTCGGCGATCACTGGATGGGCGATAAAGATTTCTTCCACGACCCCGCCGTGAAAGTGCCGCTCATCATCGCCAATCCTGAAGCTTCCTGTGACGCAACGCGCGGCACGCAAAGTGATGCGTTGGTGGAGACTATTGATCTGCTGCCGACCTTTATCGAACACTATGGTGGCGAGCCAGCCGAGCACATTCTTGATGGTCGCTCGCTCACGCCTCTGCTGGAGGGCAGGGACGTTGATTGGCGCGATTATGTCGTCAGCGAATACGATTATTACCAGCAGGCCTGGTCGCCCAAAACGGGCCGCAAGCCGCTTGATTGCCGCAGTTACATGGTGGCGAGCCATGAATGGAAATACATTTTTGCGCCTGGCTTTCCGCCCATGCTGTTCGATCTGAAGAACGACCCAGACGAGTTGAATGATCTGGGGCGCTCGCCAGACCACACCGATCAGGTCGCGGCCATGCACAGAGCTTTGGCCGACTGGTCTTTGCAATATCGCCAACGCGAAACGGTCAGCGAAGAACGGGCGCACCAGATGATCGGCATTGAAGACAAATTCGGCGTCCTGATTGGATATTGGGACGAGGAGGATGTGAAGGAACCTGCCCGCGCACCGCAATGGCCGGAGACTTCATGAATGGAGAGGCGGCGGCTTGTCCGTTGTCAAATGACTGTTTCGCCAATCCGGCGAACGCCAAAGGGAGAAGACAAATGAAACTGACCAAATTCGCACTGGCATTGGCCGCAAGCGCAAGCCTGCTTGCCGCAACCGCAAATGCGCAAAACGTACTCACCGCTGAAACCGGCCCTCCGGGAACAGTGCCGTTCACAGCTATGACGACGCTTGCCGAGATTGCCTCAGCAGAAAAAATCGCCAACTTTCAGGTCGCGGACGGCCAGACGGCCACCAATTCCTTGCAGAACTTGGCAGAGGGCAAAACGGACGTGTCGATTGCGCCGCTTATCCTGACATTCCTGATGAAAAAAGGGGCTGGCCCCTACGCCAAATTGGGCAAGGAAAAAGGTGCGGAACTCGCCTCCAACGTGCGTGTGCTCCACACTTACGGTTACGGCGGCTTTGGCCTCTTCGCTTACAACAGCGCCAGCGTAAAAGGCTGGGATAGCGTCAAAGGCAAGACCATTCTCAACGGCCCGCCACGCGGTGCCGCACTGACCAACGGCAGAGGCATTCTGACTCTGGTTTCAGGTGCTGATGACGGCAAGGACTACAAAGGCATTCAGGTGAATTGGGGCCAAATGGCCAAGACCATTTCTGACGGATCGGCTGATGGAATGTTGTTGCCGGTGACATTCCCCGACAATCGCATCACCCGCTCATTGGCAGCTGGGGACATGACGCTTTGGTCAATCCCGAAAGCCATTTGGGAAGGCGACAGAATGCAAAAGTACATCAAAAGCCCTGGCACCGGAGCGTTGGTTTTCGACCTAAAAACTCTGCCGCCTCAAAAGGGTCTCACCATCGTTAGTGAAGACGGAATTTGGCGCAGCCCGCAAACTGTGGGAGCCGAAGTCGTTCACAAGGATATGGATTTTGATTTGGCCAAAGCGCTGACAGCGGCTGTCATCAAAAATGCGGACGCGTTCCAAAAGAAGGCGCCCTACATGGCTACCACGTCCATCGCCACATCGGTTGGCCTCGGCATGTGCGGTCCGGTTCCGGTGAAATATCACCCGGGTGCCGTGGCTGCCTATGAAGAAGCAGGCATGACGGTGCCTGATTGTGCCAAGCCATAACGGTGTACGTACGTTGATCTTGAGGGGCGCGGCATAGCTCGCGCCCCTTGAACTTATTGGAGTGGGGAAGAAGTTATCATGTCGGAGATGCAGGATACGTCCGCTGAACGCGCAGACTTCTCGACCCGTTTGGTCTATTGGCTGGCGGTCGCACTCGTTGTCATTGGCATGGTCAATGCCATGCCGGGTATTCCGGGGCTGGACCAGTGGGCACAGGACGCTGTTGGCAATTCCCATTTCGTTTTCCGCAAATTTCCCTTTGAATACTACTACCCCTTTGCTTTTGCGCTCATGATGCTCATCGTTGCTTTACAGCATTCGATGTGGCGCGAGTGGCGGAACAAAACACACCTTCGACGAGGACTAGGTCTATTGATGGATCTGGCTCTCGTTGCGATGGCAGTCACCATATCCGTCACCTATCTCGTGGAAATCGAATCCGTCTGTTTGATTGATCAGATCACAGGTGACCGCGCCCGCATGATTGCTGAAAGCATGCAGATTGAAAGGGAGAACGCGGAATTGTTCGGCCTGCCAGAGCCAACAACAGTTGACGATCCACAATGCCTGAACACAACTGGTGGCTGGCTGGTTGCAATCGTTGGCCTCGCGATTGTGGTATTTCTTTCTTACAACGTGAAGGTTTGGGGACTGCCGCTCGTTCTGGTGGCCATTCTGGTCGCCGCTTACACCATACTTACTGTGCTGGTCTGGTATTTTTACGGCGTCGAAGATGTAAACAAATACCTGGTCACCAAGATCGGCGGCGAGCCACGCCTTTTGGCTGACGGCAGGCCAAGGGTGCACGATATTTTGGTCAACAATGCTTCGGGCCTGCTTGGCCGTTTCATGGACATCATCCTGAACGAGATTTTCCCATATCTGATTTTGGGCGCTTTATTCGGCGCGTCCGCTGGCGGCAAGTCTCTCATCAAACTGGCCTTTAGATGGACCCGCAAATTACGTGGCGGTCCCGCCCATGCAGCCATCGTCTCCTCCGCTATGTTCGGGACAATCTCTGGCGGACCGATTGTGAATGTATTGTCCACTGGCGTGCTCACCATCCCCATGATGATCAAACGCGGTTTCTCCAAAGTTTTTGCAGGTGGTATGGAAGCGGCGGCATCTTCTGGCGGTTCCATCATGCCGCCGGTCATGGGAGTTGCTGCTTTCATTCTCGCGGCACTGACGGGCGTTCCCTATAGCGAAGTCATCATCGCCGCCGCGCTTCCGGCTCTGGCCTACTTTGCCTGCCTGTTCCTGTCGGTGGTTTTTCAAGCCCGCAAGCAAGGCATCACCGCGATTGGTGAATTGACCGAAGATATGCATCTGGGGCGGCAGGATATCTACAACCTGATCATGATCTTCCTGCCGATCATCATCATATTGTTCCTTTTGCTGACAAGCAAAGAGAATATCGGCTGCGGTGTTCTTGGCTGGATCTTTGGCGCGGAACGCACTTTTTCGGAAACCGGTGCCTGTCAGGTGCAAAGCCTGCCATGGACTTTGCAGCTCGTGCAAAATGCCGCAGGAGACGCAGGCAGCGCAGGCTGGTGGGCGGTTATCGCTTTGTGCTTTGCGCTCTTTTTAGACCCTGAAGTGCGTGCCAAACCATCTAAATTGATTGACTCGTTTTCCAATGCGGGCGGTATGATCGCGACACTTTATCTGATGTTCCTCGCCGTCTCGATCATTGACTTCTGCCTCAAATTCACCGGCATGCCTTTCTTCATCTCCCTTGATGTCTTGCAGTGGCTTCAAGGCTTGAACCTTGGTGAAGGTGGTTCTGAGGTCTTCCAGTTTCTGGCGTTGTTTGTGACTATGTTGCTCGCAATCTTGCTCGGCATGGGTATGCCGGCCGTGCCTGCCTACATCAATGTAGCGCTTCTTATGGGGCCAGTTTTGGCTGGATTGGGCATTTCAATTTTTGCTGCGAACATGTTCATTTTTTACTTTGCAGTCGCGTCAGCCATTACACCGCCTGTTGCGTTGGCAGCCTTTGCTGCAGCATCGATCACCAAGGCCGAACCTATGGCAACGGGATTTTCTGCTGTGCGTTCCGGCATCGTCATGTTCATTATCCCATTTGTTTTCGCACTCTATCCGGAACTGTTGCTCATCGACGCCGCCGTTGTTGATCCGAAGTCGGTTGGTTCTGCGATTGAATATCTGCCCGGCTACGATGGCGAAGTTTATTGGGGTGCAATCGCTTGGTTACTCGTGCGGCTTGCGCTCGCTCTTTACCTGATCGCCAGCGCACTCGCCCAGTTTGACCGAAGCCGTCTGGCATTCTGGGAAGTTGCGCTGCGTCTCGCGTTGGCCGGATTTGTCTTGATTGGCAATCCCATTATCCACGGCATAGCGATCGCTGCCGCATTGGGGTGGCTGGTTGTGCACTACCTTGGCAACCGCTCCATTGTATCCGATCCTGAAATCATTGGTGAATTAGTCGAAACCCCTCTGACAGAAAGAGGTTTATAGTTTATCGCGCCGGTCTCGTTACATTCCTATTTTGCGGGCGGGTTCCATAAGTGTTGAGACAAGTTTCCCAGTATTGAGATTTATCAAATTTCAAGCAAGGACATCCGAATAACACTATGGAATAAGCGTGGTCCAATTCTCCAGTGTGGGAAGTTTTGCGTTGACCGCTATGGCGTTTGAGCGCCTTGCCTGTTCAAATTGACGGCATAGATGCTTGTTGTGGCTGTTATGAAGAGTTGCTGTTTTGCGCGTCCGCCGAAACAAACATTGGACACGAGTTCAGGCACCAAGATTTTGCCCAGTAGTTTTCCATCTGGGTTGATGCAATGGACACCATCGGCAGCCGATGTCCAGATGTTTCCATCTGTATCCAATCGGAAGCCATCTGATGCACCTGCATCCACCGTGTGAAAGTGTTGTCCATTTGAGGTTGATCCGTTTGCTACATCGTAGCATCGAATATGACGATCTGCATTTTCATCAAACATTGCTCCCGTGTCAGCCACGTAGAGTTGTTTTTCATCGGGTGAGAATGCCAGTCCGTTGGGGCATGCCATGTCCGTGATAACAGCATCAATCGATTGCCCGTCTGGGCTAATTTGGTAAACGTTGCAGGGGATTTCTTGCTCTGCCTTGAAGCCTTCGTAGTTCGTCATGATCCCATAGTGCGGATCGGAGAACCAAATAGAGCCATCGGATTTGACGACAACATCGTTCGGCGAATTGAAGCGTTTCCCTTCAAAACTGTCAGCAATGACGGTTATAGAGCCGTCATATTCGGTGCGTGTGACCCGTCGGGTGCCATGTTCACAACTGATCAGGCGCCCTTGCAGATCACGGGTGTGACCGTTGGAAAAGTTGGATGGCTGGCGATAAATGGATATGCCTGCGTCCGGTGTCCAGCGCATAATTTTGTTGTTGGGAATATCCGAGAACAAAAGACAATTTGCGTCTCCAAACCAAACCGGCCCTTCAACCCAATCGAACCCTGTCGCCAATTGCTTTACAGGTGCATTGCCAAGAACGTAAGTTGAAAATATTGGATCATGAACTTCGAAAAACGACATGGTGACCACCTGGTTTGGTTCGGTTGGTTTAAGAAAATTGAAGTTGAACTTTCATCGCCTGCGAGCGATCATTTGCAAGTTCAAAC
>CALHHQ010000086.1 GCA_938030645.1 uncultured Rhizobiaceae group bacterium | reverse complement strand
AACTGATATTGTTGACCGCGTGGACTGTGCCATCTTGTGTTTCAAAAACTGTTTGAAGATTTCGGACGTTCAACACGTCGTCAGCGCTAAGCGCTTGACTTGACTGAGCCTCTTCGGCCCTACTTGATTTACGCAACTGCTTCACTTCCATGCGCAAACACTAGTGCAACAATGATTGGGCGCAAGACAAAATTTTGCCATTTGGTCAAAATTTGCAAATATCTTCAAAAGCAACAGAGCATCTTCAATGAGCAACAAAAACTTCCAACCCGTATCCGGCTTCGACCTGCCGCGTTTTGCTGGCGTCCCGACCTTTATGCGGCTGCCATTCGTGCAGCCTGAAGACGAGTTGTATAAAGATGTGCAAATCGGACTCATGGGCGTACCTTGGGATGGTGGAACCACCAATCGACCTGGTGCAAGACATGGCCCACGCCAATTGCGCGATCTATCCACCATGATCAGAGCCGTTCACCCAGTTTCCAAAATCAAACCATTTGAGTTGTGCAATTGTGCTGATCTTGGAGATGTTTCGCCTAATCCAGCCGATCTCATGGCTAGCTTAGATCGCACCACAACCCAGTACGCTCAATTAAAGAAAGACAACATTATTCCACTGACCGCAGGCGGCGATCACTTGATCTCGCTCCCCATTCTTAGAGGCCTGGCATCTGAAGCGCCCGTTGGCATGATTCACTTTGATGCCCACACCGATCTGTTTGACGAATATTTCGGGGGCACAAAATTCACCCATGGCACACCGTTCCGCCGCGCGATTGAAGAGGGATTGCTTGATCCCGAACGTGTCGTTCAAATCGGCATTCGCGGTACACAATATGATGGCGAAGACATTGAGTTCGGCCGCTCCAACGGCGTGACGATCATTGAAATCGAAGAGGCCATGGAGCGTGGGCATGCAGATGTAATGGCCCAAGCTCGTAGTATCGTGGGGACGCAAGACACTTACGTCAGTTTCGACATCGACTTTATCGATCCCGCCTATGCGCCCGGAACAGGCACCCCCGAAATTGGAGGCCCAACCACATTCGACGCACAACAGTATGTTCGCGGCTTGAAAGGGGTAAACATGATCGGCGCTGATCTGGTGGAAGTATCGCCACCCTTTGACCCAAGCGGAAATACGGCTTGGGTCGGTGCATCCGTCATGTTTGAATTGCTCTGTGTCTTGGCTGAGAGCGTTTCAAAAGGCAATTGAGGCGCAAATTTGCAGCTTGTTTGGTATTTGCCCACATGCTGCCGCATTTTTGAACTTACTGGATCATCGTTGAATGAAATTCGTCGTTAGTGTCTTGTTAACTGAATTTCTTGAGGCGCAGTTAATGAGATTTGGTTATCAAATACTCACCAAAACAAATTCAATTTTATCGGTTACAGGAGTCCGACACATGGGCTTGATTATGAGCAATTCAAAATTCTCTGCATATTCAGTCGCTTTGCCAGTCGCTCTTGTGCTTGCGGTTGCAGGGTGTGCAAAAAAGAAACCTCTGCCAGACAATGCAGCGCAACTTGGTCTAAACGGTGCAAACAATGGTGGTGGTGCTGGTGCAGCTTCACCGGGTTCCGCCCGTGATTTCACAGTGAACGTCGGTGACCGCGTGTTCTTCACAACGGATTCCACTTCGCTCACAGCAGAAGCCCGCCAGACGCTGGACAAACAAGCTGCTTGGCTTGGTCGTTACTCGAGCTACCGCATTACCATTGAAGGTCATGCAGATGAGCGCGGCACACGCGAATACAACTTGGCACTCGGCGCACGTCGTGCGGCATCCACGAGAGACTATTTGTCTTCCCGTGGTGTGAGCAGAGCAAGAATCAAAACAATCTCATTCGGCAAAGAACGTCCCGTAGCAGTGTGTAATGACATTTCCTGCTGGTCGCAGAACCGACGTGCGGTCACTGTCTTGACCGGTGGCAACAGCTAAACCAGACGAACGACAGCAAACTAAATTATGGCCCCAAACGCTTGGATTTTTTCCAATTGCCTTTGGGGCCATTTTTATATTGAAATTTGTGCTAAATTTAGCCTGAATTAGGCTCACAATAGATTTCAAATTGAAACGCAATCAGGGGATACACACTATGTCTGCAATGCGAACCAGCCTCGCCTTTACTGTCGCGGGAATGATCATGATGGGCAGCGCCCACGCACAACGTCTTGTGCCACAAGTTGATATCCCCAACGCAATCAACGATGTTCAACAGATCCAATCAAGCGATCAATCCTTTCGTATCAACGAAATGGAAAACACCATTCGCCAGTTGAATGGTCGTGTGGAAGAGCTGAATTTCCTTTTGCTTCAACTGCAGGAAAAACTTCGTAAAATGGAACAGGACAACGAAAGTCGTTTCCAGGAAATCGAAGAAAAACAAGGCTCTTTGACCGACACTACGAAAGAAGTGGCCAAAGCTGACAGCGCAGGAGACACCAGCCTGGGAAAGCCTGAACCGTCCGGGGAGGAAACTTCCACGGACGGGAAAACTGAAAATGAGATCACCGCAAAGAAATCGGATGATGCTTCAACTTCGCAAAAAGGCTCTTTACCACGCGCGTTAGGTACACTGACTTTCGACAAGCAAGGCAATGTGGTTGAAACTCAATCCGATGGCCCCTTGCAGTTGAACATCCCAAAGGGTGTCTTTGAAGACGCCAGTTCGGGTGTGGAGGCTGCTGAGTTTGGAGCCACACCCAACGAGGTCTATCAGGCTGGATATAAAGCCTATGACAGCCGAAATTATCCTCTCAGCGCGACTATCTTTAAAGCCATGGTCACCGCTTGGCCAAAAGATCCTAAAGTGGGTGAAGCCCGATATTATTTGGCCGAAAGCCTGTTTTGGCAGAAAAAATATTATCAAGCCGCCGACCTTCATCTTGACACCCATCGTGATTTTCCAGAGGCCGAAACGGCAGCGGACAACTTGCTAGGCCTTGGTCTTGCTCTTGCGGGCTTAAACCAACGCGAAGTGGCTTGCGCAACCTACGCAGAAGTTTTGCAACAATATCCAGATTCTGCAGCCCGATTGGAAAAACGCGTTAAAGATGAGCAGGCCAGCACAAAGTGCTGATTGAAACGCAGGGTCTAGAGGGCAGCAAAGTACTCGTTGCCGTATCGGGCGGCAGTGACTCCATTGCACTGCTTCATCTTCTGAAAACCAATTTGCGACACGACCAGATGTTTGTAGCAACTGTAGATCATGGCCTGCGACCTGAAGCTGCAGAAGAGGCCGAATTCGTTGCAAAAGCGTGTATGGTTCTGAAAATCCCACACCAAACTTTGAAATGGTCTCCCGACGAAAAAAAGTCTTCTCAGGCCGCACGTCTGGCGCGCTATGAATTATTGGTGGCTCATGCTCGTGACGTTGGATGTCAGACAATTGCTCTGGGACACACGCTGGATGATCAGGCCGAAACTCTAGTCATGCGATCACTTCGGGCCAAACCGAACAGTGGCACGCGCGGCCTGTCTGGTATGACAGTTTGGTCTTCATACGAAGACGTAAAACTCTGGCGACCATTGCTGGAGGCGCCCAGAAATGAGTTGCGCAAGTATTTGAACGATCAATGCCAAGTCTGGATCGATGATCCCTCCAATGAAAAGACATCGTCGGAACGTGTTCGAATTCGCCGGTTCTTAAGCGACGATAAACACCAATATCCATCCAAAGAAGTCATTTCTAAATTGGCTGCATATTCGGCAAGGTCACGACATTGGCTTGGGCGTCAAACCGCGCGTTTAATCGATGAACATTGTTCAGTTGATCAAAGCGGACACCTTCAATTCACCTGCCCAAAAAACCTTCCCAACCTGCTTGTTCTAGACACTCTATCCACACTTGTTCTTGCAGTCGGTGGAATGCCGTTTAGATCGCCCATTTCAAAACTCAAAGTGTCAGCAAAGGCAGCAAAACAAGGGACGAAATCAATAACCACAATTGGCCGTTGTTTGGTTTCTACGAATAATCATTTGGTGACCGTCGAACGCGAAGACAGAAACATTCCACCGCTGCCTAAACTGGGAAGGCAGCCAACGCATTTTGATGGAACTTGGCTGCTAGCCGACGATCAAAATCGAAAACCCTTTATAGCTGCGCTTGAGCGTTTCAGGACAGATGTGGATGACGAGGTCTATTTTGCAGTGCAAAGACTGGTCGAAAACAAACCCTTCCCCCTCGTTTATTCAACATAAAGAGAGGAATTGCCGCATATGACGTTCCGCACCTTGGCATCTGGCCTTTTGGACCCTATCTTGCACTCAAGATAATTGTCGCAGTCTCGCCGACCGCACCATCAGGATAACAATTCATGAATCCGAACTTCCGCAATTTTGCACTTTGGGGCCTTATCGCACTTCTGCTGATCGCCTTATTTCAAATGTTTCAATCCCCATCGGGCCAAGGCGCGACAACGGAAGTGGCATATTCCAAGTTTTTGGAATCAGTTGAGAAAAATCGTGTGAAATCTGTAACGATTTCTGGTGAACGCATCACGGGTACCTACACAGATTCCGCAACGGGCTTCCAAACCTATGCACCGCGTGATCCAGAACTTGTAAAGCGTCTTGAAGCCAAGAATATTGAAATCACCGCCAAACCAGCGACAGACGGTCGCTCAGGTATCATGGGTATGCTGATCAACTGGCTCCCGCTTATCGTGATTATCGGCATCTGGATCTTCATCATGCGTCAGATGCAATCCGGTCAAGGCAAGGCAATGGGTTTTGGCAAGTCCAAAGCCAAATTGCTAACTGAAGCCCATGGACGGGTCACATTTGATGACGTCGCTGGGGTTGATGAAGCCAAAGAAGATTTGATTGAAATCGTAGATTTCTTGCGCGACCCGCAAAAATTTCAACGCCTTGGCGGGAAAATGCCTCACGGTGTCCTGCTCGTTGGTCCTCCAGGAACGGGTAAAACACTGACTGCCCGCGCCGTTGCTGGTGAAGCAAACGTGCCGTTCTTTACAATTTCGGGTTCTGATTTTGTTGAAATGTTCGTCGGCGTTGGCGCAAGCCGCGTGCGCGATATGTTCGAACAAGCCAAGAAAAACGCACCCTGCATCGTGTTTATCGATGAGATCGACGCCGTTGGCCGACATCGTGGCGCTGGCATTGGTGGTGGCAATGATGAACGCGAACAAACGCTCAACCAATTGCTCGTCGAAATGGATGGTTTTGAAACCAACGAAGGCATCATTCTGATCGCAGCGACCAACCGTCCCGACGTTTTGG
>CALHHQ010000085.1 GCA_938030645.1 uncultured Rhizobiaceae group bacterium | reverse complement strand
TAACTTCAGTTGGTCTTTGAATAATTCAACTGCTGGAGCATGGCCAATGGCGATGAAAATTCCATCAACTGGTGTGTCGATTGATTCCCCAGTATTGCGGTTTTTGATCACCGCAGATTCAGCGGATGGCATGAGGCCATCTTTGCCCTTGATCTCCACCAATTCGCTGTCCCACAGGATTTCCACATTTGGTTTTTTAAACAGCCGTTCTTGCAAAATGCGTTCGGCGCGGAATTCGTCACGGCGGTGAACGACCGTCACTTTTGACGCGAGGCCTGAAAGATACAGTGCTTCTTCTACGGCGGTGTTGCCGCCACCGACCACGATCACATGTTTGTCGCGGTAGAAGAACCCATCGCATGTGGCGCAGGCAGAAACGCCGAAACCCATAAATTTCTGTTCGGATTCCAATCCCAACCATTTTGCTTGAGCGCCAGTGCAAATGACAACTGTATCGGCGGTGAACGTGTCTCCCGATTCAGCTTCGAAGCGGAATGGACGTACGTTCAACTCAGCTTTGGTGATGGAATCATTTATGACAGTCGTGCCAACGTTTTTGGCCTGCTCTAGCATTTGTTCCATCATCCAGGGGCCTTGGACCGGATCAGCGTAACCAGGGTAGTTTTCCACTTCCGTGGTGATGGTCAGCTGTCCGCCTTGTTGCATGCCTGCGACCAATATTGGCTCCATCATGCCCCGCGCAGCATAGATTGCGGCTGTATAGCCAGCCGGGCCTGAGCCGATGATCAGTACTTTGGTGTGATGGTTTGCCATGGTTCAGCGGTTCCAGCTTGAGAGAATTGTCTCGGTTCTTTGGTCTAATCTAGGTTTTAGGGGACACCAATTTCAAGGAGGACATTTGTTATCCCCAACACCGTTGCGTGAAACTGTTCTTAGGGCCGTGCTTTCATTCTTCGCACGATTTCAGCGGCGATTTTGGGTGTGGCGTTCAGAGGTCTCACCTGCGTTTGATCAAGTTCACCAATATTGCTGCAAATCCGTGTTTCTTGTTTGAGACTGTCGAGAAACCTGACCAGTTTTTTGTGCAATTCTCTGGGGCGAAACACATAAACTGACGCATCTGTTGCAACCGCCTCTGACACCATATTGTGGCTGTCTCCTGTGACAATCAGTTGATCTGCAACTGCTAGAATTTCCGAATAAGGATTTTCCCCTTCATCATCCCAGAACCAACAATCATGATTTTTTAAAGCAAGTTCCACTGCATGCTTCAAATTCAGTGGTGTACGGCGCGATGAGGTGACCAAAAGTTTTCGCGATGTGTCAATTTGAGCGAGCGGTGCTGCAAATGAAACCGTCATCAAGCTGTCCCAATCGACTGACCCGGAATTTCCACCAAGAATGATTCCGGTGACAGCTTCGTCATTCAGGCCGAAACGCTGTTTTCCTGATTTCTTGGCATCTTCCAAAACCTGTTGAGTGAAGACATGGGGTGCTGTGAGTGTCGAGAATATGTTTTCACCCGAAATGCCGTCATGTGTGGGACACCAGATGAAATCGAACGTTTTGCGGCCAAAACGAGGGTTTTTCAGAAATACAGTAAAGGCTTTTTTCGCGGGATTATTTGCGAAAGCTTTTAGATAAGGAATGGCACGCCGGCCTGATGCTATAATGATGTCAGGATCAAGTGCGAAGAAGTCTTGTTGGCGGTCGACTGCGGAAAGAGGCATATTGGGCAAGGGCAGGGCCGTTAGCCAATTGGGTGTCACAACTTGTTCGCGGATATATTCGGGAGTGCTCAATTCTGCGGCAACTCCTCGGCATTGGACAAGGTCGCCCATTTTGCCGTCGGTCAAAATCAGAATGCTTGGTTGCGTTTTAATGGGAAACCTCGTGGCGCAGCGAGAACTAAGGTTTTGGAACAGCTTCTGGTGAAGGGATTCCATAGCCCTTAACGACTGCTGGGCGTTCGGCAATTTTGAGGTACCAACGCTTCACATTTGAAAACTCATTGAGATCGACCTGGTGGTAACCGAAACGTGCGGCCCATGGCCAAATGGCCATATCCGTGATGGAATATTCGCCAGCGACAAAGTCATTTTTCGACAATTGTTTGTTGAGCACTCCATAGAGACGTTTGGCTTCGTTGTGATAACGTTTCTCGGAATATTCGGACAGGCCCGGATTGTATTTCAAAAAGTGATGGGCTTGACCGAGCATCGGGCCAAAGCCGCCCATTTGCCAATTCAGCCATTCAATCGCTTGCCAATGGCGCGATGGATCTTTTGGCATGAATTTTCCGGTTTTTGTGGCGAGATAATAAAGTATCGCACCAGATTCCATCATGGAGACGCCTGTCTCGTGATCAACGATTGCAGGGATCTTGTTGTTCGGAGAGATCTTTAAAAAGGCCTCGCTGAACTGCTCGTTCTTTTGGATGTTGATGGAGTGGACCTCATAGTCCAGCTCCATTTCTTCCAGCGCGATGGAGACTTTGCGACCGTTCGGTGTTCCGAATGTGTAAAGATCAATCATCGTGTGCGCTCCAAATTATTGAAATCAGACGTACTGAATTTTCAAGATCTCGTAAGATCGTGAGCCACCGGGGGCAGCAACTTCAACGCTGTCGCCTTCCTCTTTGCCGATAAGAGCACGCGAAATAGGCGAAGAAATAGAGATCTTGCCAGCGTTCACATCTGCTTCTTGATCACCAACGATTTGGTAGTGTTTTTCCTCATCAGTGTCTTCGTCTGCGAGTTTGACGGTCGCACCGAATTTCACTGTGTCACCAGACATTTTGGTCACGTCGATGACTTCCGCGCGGGCGATAACGTCTTCGAGCTCCATAATGCGACCTTCGTTGTGACTCTGTTGCTCTTTGGCAGCATGATACTCGGCATTCTCCGAAAGATCGCCGTGTTCGCGCGCTTCTGAAATCGCGGCAACAATACGGTGCCTGTCTTCAGACTGACGGCGCTTCAATTCGATTTCTAGCGCGGCAAATCCGGGCTGAGTCATGGGAACCTTTTCCATAGTGGTCCTCCTTCAATTAGCAATAGTGTTCAATTGCAGCCGCAGCCGCATAAAAATTAATGTCATTTTTCGGTTGGATGAGACGGTGAACCGACCTTTGCAGTTCCTGCCGAAAGTGTTGCCTGAGTATATGGGGTCGGGAATCCGAGCGTCAAGCTTCAATTAGCTTTGAAAATTTTCGCAGACTGATATTTGAACCACATGCAATGACGCCGATTTTCCGACCTGCCAAACGTTTCTGCAATGGCCCCATGATGGCGGCTGTGCTGGCCGCGCAAGCTGGCTCCGCTACCAATTTCAAACCATCATACAAAACTCGCATGGCTGATCGCATGTGATCGTCCTCAATGCGGATGATTTCATCGACAAATTGTTTTGCAATTCCATAAGTTTGAGGCAAGGCCATAGGCGCGCCAAGTGAATCGGCAATCGTATTGACCCCATCGAGATGAACAGGTTCACCTTTCTCAAAACTTTGCCACATGCTGTCGGCCCCGAAAGGCTCGACACCAATAATTTCACAGTTGGGCAATGCCTGCTTGATTGCGCATGACATGCCTGAAATGAGGCCACCTCCGCCAATGGGCAGAACCACAACTTCCATATCTGGACGAGCCTTGGCGAATTCCAAGCCGCAAGTGGCTGCTCCCAGCGTCATGTAAGGACTCTCAAATGGGTGCAACATTGTGCGCCCTTCTTGTTTTACCAAACGGGCGCATTCGTTAAATGCATCCCCCACATTGTCCATCAGCACAACCTCGGCACCCAATGCTTTGCAACCTTCTACGCGGATGGAATCTGCCGTTTTGGGCATCACCACCTTTGCCGACATGCCTGCGGTTTTTGCCCCCCAAGACACAGCTAGCGCATGGTTGCCCGCGCTTACGGCGGTGACGCCCGACGCTTTTTCCCCGTCACTCAATTGATCAATGGCCAAAATGACACCGCGGGATTTGAATGATCCGGCCTGTTGAAAGGCCTCTATTTTCATGTGCACGACTGAACCATTGGGAAGGTGTGGTTCGATACGGCTGGAATTCAATGTCACTGTTGGGGTCGCTACGATACGATCCGAGAGTGATGATGCAGCAGTTGCGATTTCGGCGATCGTGGGAGCGGTCATTTGGTTTGCCAGAATAAGAGCGGATCAACGGTCAATATAGGAGAAATTCTCGTTTGTGTATCGTGTT
>CALHHQ010000084.1 GCA_938030645.1 uncultured Rhizobiaceae group bacterium | reverse complement strand
TAGAAGAAATCAGCGCCCAATTGCCATGGAAGCCGCAAAGTGAAGATCCAAATACTGGCAAACCACATACGTGCATGATTGTGCAGATAGCCTGTGTCGATTAGCTCTCGCGCCCAGAAATCGAAACAATCGATGCCTGTTGCGCCTTTGACAGCTGTTTCAAAGCGTTGATTCAGGTCGGCATCCTGATTCAACCTTTGAAACAAATCCTGAACATCATTGCGATACACGCTCCACACATCAGGTCGCTGTTCCATCCACCCTTTGAAATAGGAGCGCCAAAATACTTCCTGAATGAATTTTTCGGCAGTCGCGAACGAGTGGTGTTTTAAAGTGGCCCGAACAACTTCTTCTTCCAATACAAGGCGGTGTCGCAACCAGGGAGACAGGGCGGATACATTGTTATGATTGCCCACGCCGAAATCTGAGTTGCGGGTATGAGCGTAGGTGCGACCGGAGCGGGGAACAAATGCTTGCAGTTGTTCCAGACCATGTAACCGATCGGCCCGCCATTCGGGTTGTTTTGGTTTGTCAGCTTCAAAAAACGCCATTTGCGTCATCGGGGCAGTCTCTCATGCTTTATGTCGATATTCTGTATCTCCAATATAACGGTCGCAGCACTGAAAGAGTTTCGAAAATCAATGTGTTTATCGATCTGCGATCATCAAAACATAACTGACACCAACCAGAGCGAAATCGCTGGAAAGCTGATCAAAATGCCCACGCGAATGATGTCGGAAATCAAGAACGGCACCACGCCCTTATAAGTGCGCTGGATTGGAATTGTTTTGTCTATCGAATTGATGATGAAAAGGTTCATCCCCACCGGTGGGGTGATCAGCCCGACCTCAACCACAATGAGTGCTAGAATACCAAACCAAATCGCTGTGGCTTCCGCAGTCAATCCGAAATCAAGGCTTTCGATGATCGGAAAGAAAATTGGTATGGTGAGCAGGATCATGGAAAGAGAATCCATGACGCATCCAAAAATCAAATAGGTGAACAGCATCACCAGCAAGACTGTCATGGGCGTGTAGCCGGAGGTGGAAATCCAGTCCGCCAAGACTTGCGGCATTTGGGTGATTGCAAGGAATGAATTGAACAACTGCGCGCCAAGCAAGATGAGGAAAATCATCGCCGATGCGCTGGCCGTGGACAGGATACATTCAATGAATGTTTTGCGGTTCAAGCCGCCTGTCAGCCAGCCATACAGTCCAGTTGCAACCGCTCCCCAAGCTGCACCTTCCGTTGGTGTGAAGAGAGCTTGAACACCGCTTTTGCTCCAGTTCCAATCGGCAGCAATGCCGCCCATGACCAAGCCGAAAATGATGACAACGGGCCAGACCTTCATCAGAGATTGAAGGCGTTCTTTGTATGGAACACGGGGTGCCGTGGAGGCGCTTTCGGGATAAATACGGACATAAATCCCAACGGCTAGTATGTAGCCAAGGGCCGCGAGAATGCCCGGTATGAGGGCCGCTAGAAACATTTTGACAATGTTCTGCTCAGTCAAAATCGCATAAATAACCAAAATCACGGATGGTGGGATCAAGATGCCCAGCGTACCGCCTGCTGCCAAAACGCCTGTCGACAAAGCATCTGAATATCCACGTTTGCGCATTTCGGGCAGGGCGACCTGACCCATTGTAGAAGCTGTTGCGAGCGAACTGCCGCACACTGCGCCAAAGCCTGCACATGCGCCCACGGCAGCCATAGCTACTCCACCTTTTCGGTGACCCAACCAATCGGAAGCTGCATCAAACAAAGCCTTTGACATGCCAGATTTCGTTGCGAACTGTCCCATCAATAAGAACAGCGGCACGATGGAAAGCGAATAGGACGAAAACATATCGAACGACATTGTCTTCATTTGGGACAATACTGCAGTTGGATTGCCACGTATGATCCAACTGCCAATGAAGCCTGTAATGGCCATGGCTATCGCAATGGGCATGCGCAGAAATATAGCTCCTAGCATCAAAACGAAGCCGAGCCCTGCAAGTTCAAAACCGCTCATTTAACGCGCCCCAGAAGATCGTTCAGCGCGCGCCAAACCGTGTATGCGCTGATGATGGTGAAAAAGAATGCACCTACAAAAGACAGGAAATAGCTGTACCAAATCGGCATTCCCAAAATGTAGGTTGTGTTGTTTGTGAAGGGTTTATAACCGAACCCAAGCACGTCACGGACAGGCTGTTCAAACCAAGTTACTTGTTCACCAAATCCCATCCACAAGCGCCAAGCGATAACGAAAGCCACCAGAAATACAAAAATGTTGCCGATCAAAATCAATGTGAGATTGATTGATTTGGGAAAAAAGTCAGTCAAGACATCCACTGTCACATGGCCTTGGTTCAATTGGCACCAAGACATGAAGCAGAAGACAGAAATTGCAGTTCCAGCTTCCACAAGTTCAAAATCACCGGGGATAGGGCCAAGGCCAATTTGAAGGCCAACAAAAGCTCTGCCAATCGTTGAAACAACGGTCATCAAAGCGAGGAGAACGAGGAAAACGCCACCCGCATAGGCAAGCCACCGCGCAATACGGTCCATCAGGCTGCCAACTTTAAGTTCTAAGGAAGGTGCAAGGCCCATTTGCGCAAAGTTCTATATGTGAAAAGTTCTATATGTTGAGAGAGTGTCCCGACGCTCGTCCAGCGCCGGGACACCAACTTCTTACTTGCTGTGCTTCTCAACCAATGCACGTGCATCGTCAAGCATAGCTTGCGCAGGAAGGCCGTTGGCTGTCGAAGTTTTCACCCATTCCGCAATCTGACCGTCTGCAATGGATTTTATTTCAGCAGTTGCTTCATCGGACATCATGACGATTTTGTTGTCTGTTTTTCCGACAATTTCTTTCATCTTGGCATCGCCTTGGTCCATGGCGCGTCCAGCCCAGGCAGATGTTTCGAGGCCAGAATTAGCATCGATCACAGCTTTAAGTTCATCAGACAGGTTTGCATAACTGGTCTTGTTCATCGCCCAGATAAAGAACGTGTTGTACATTGATTTGTCGCCAGAAACTTCCGAGTGGCTGTCCGCCAATTCGTGAACTTTCAACGGCACAACGATTTCCCAAGGGATAACGCCGCCTTCAACAACGCCTTTGGACAGTGCTTCAGGAAACGCTGGCACAGGCATGCCCACAGGTGTTGCGCCCATTGCAGTCAACAAATTGTTGGCAGCACGTGACGGGCCACGAAGTTTTTTGCCCGCAAAGTCAGCGGCTTTCATCACAGGATCGCCCTTCACATGAACGGCTCCCGGTCCGTGAACATGAACAGCAATCAAATGCACATCGCTCATACGTTCTTTGAGGTATTTTTCAGCGAATTCCCAAGCTGCTTTTGAAGAGTTTTCTGTAGACTTCGAAGTAACAAACGGAAGTTCAAAGGCTTCAGTTTCAGGGAAACGACCAGGCGTATAAGCAGGAAGAGCCCAACCACCATCGATAACACCGTCACGGATTTGGTCATAAAGTGCTGGTGGTTTTCCGCCCAATTGCATGCCTGGATAAAGTTCGATTTTGATCTTGCCACCAGAATCGGCCATCACTTTTTCAGCCCATGGCTTCATGAAAAGGCTCGGCACCGCACCCTTGGGTGAAATAAAGTGCTGAAAACGCAGTGTAACTTCCTGAGCGACGGCAGCAGAAGTGGTAAGGGCAAGCGCAACTGCACCTGCAAACAAAGTTTTTGAAATCGACATGTTTCCTCCGTGTCGTTTGTTATAGTTCCGGTTGCGGATTGAACTGGAGTTTTCTCCGATAACAATTTGGAACCCGCGGTCGTGGAAAAGGTGTAACCCATAATTAATTTGTTATCTAACGATAAATTGCCAGAATTATAGATCGGAGTTGACGCCGGGATGGAAAGAGGTGGTGTCGCTTTTGATTATAGTGAAACTGCATAGAGATATTGGCCAAGGCCGTTCAATATGCTTTCGCAAATGCCACTTAAAAAACAGATCAGTCACATTGTGATCAGTCCTGAATTTTTGGTGACGGTGTTGCCAAAACCATGGCGACAAGCTGTTTAACATTTAATTTTAGAACATCATCGCCAATGCCAGCGCGTGCCCGGAAAACCAACCCTTGGCGCAGATCGAAAAGCAATTGAGCCCGTTCCTCGCTTGGAAAGTCTAGCGGCAACGTTCGCTTGGATTTTTCAAGCTCAAAGCGTGCGGCAATGCGAATATCGGTCGTTTCGATAGCTTCTTTCAACAACTCTTGCGCACCATCAACTTCGCCGGCACTGGTTGCCACACAAGAAGCCAGAAAGCATCCTTTTGCCCCGCCTTCATGGTGGGTGGAATACTCAATTGCCGCCAAGAAGAACGATTCAACTGCAATCGCTATATTCTCTTCACTTTCCAAAGCTACCAGCGGTGCGCAAGCATCATTATTGGCGTATTGGTCGATCGCGCCGAGATACAGACCATGTTTGTCGCCAAACTCTGCGTAGAGACTTGGTCCATTGATGCCCATGCCCTGAGTTAAGTCTTTCATAGATGCGCCATCATAACCCTTTGCCCAAAAGATATTGACCGCTGCAGCCAATGCATCATCACGATCAAATTTTTTGGGTCTCCCAACTTTTTTTGTATCGATCATTATAAAATCCTTGACTTTCAATTTAGAAAATATTTTATAACGATCATTACAAAATCTCAAGGAGAAAATAATGGCCGCTCAAAAACTCAATGCTGGAGATAAGCTTCCATCCATAACAGTTCCAAAATTAGGAGGAGGCGAGATAACCCTTGGGGCACCGCAAGGCGCTAATGATTGGCAAATGGTTGTTGTATATCGCGGCAAACATTGTCCGATTTGCACGCGCTATCTTGGCGAAATCAATGACGCGCTTACAGACCTAAATGCACTTGGCATTGATGTGGTGGCGGTTTCTGCGGATCCTGAAGAAAAGGCCCGTGAACAAATTTCAATCGTGAATCCTGACTATGCGGTCGGTTATGAATTGAGCGTCGAGCAAATGCATGAGCTTGGTCTTTATGTTTCTCATCCCCGTTCAGAGCAGGAGACGGACCGACCCTTTGCCGAGCCGGGTTTGTTTGTCATCAATGCGGACGGGGCACTTCAGGTGACTGATATATCCAATGCACCATTTGCACGCCCAAACCTGACGTCTCTTGTTATGGGGCTTGGGTTCATTCGAAACCCTGAAAACAACTATCCAATTCGTGGAACTCTCAATCAGGCGGATGGCAAGAAATCCGAAACCGCCTGAAGCACCACTAAAACACTTTACTGAACCTGAGGCGAAGGCCTGACGCATGCTGTATTCGCAGCGTGACTGACCTTTGATGTCCAAAAATACCAAATAGAGCAGCAAGGAAGAAAAAAATGAGTACAGAGAATCCCCGCGTCCAAGAAGTCAAACAAGCGATTGATGACCTCATTCAAACGGCGACAAACTATGACGTCGAAGTTTTGGAACGCATTTATCATGAGGACCTTCGGGTGATCATGGTCGACACGCAAGACAACGTGAACACTGCTGATAAAGCGGCATTCAAAGGGCTTTTTGCTTCTAAGCGAGAAGCAGGTGATCCGCCGATGAACACCTGGGCGAACTTTCACCGCATCGATGTGAATGGCGACAAAGCCCACGTATTGCTGTCGCGTAAAAATGACCTGAGTGGTCAAAACATGATGCTCATTCTCAGCATCGACCTCATTCATGAGGATGGCCGTTGGCAGGTCACTCGCGAAGTCATTTTTCTGCGCCCGGAAAACGAAGCGGCTTAACAGGTTCACACCAAGCTCACGGACGACCAATTAAAAAGGAACTAACATGTCTATCATGAAAACAATCACCACTCTCGCAGCCTCCGCCATTCTGATCACGGCAACACCAGTGTTTGCAGACAACACAACGATCACTCCGGACAAGGGACTTTTGGAATACAATGAGCGCTACAATGCCATTGCAGCAGACTATGATATGGATGCGTTTGTCGCTTTGTATAATGCCAACCCATTATGGGTCGCGCCAGGCAAAGAGCCCGTTGCAGGGCTTGAAGTGCCGCGCAACACCTTTGGATTTCTCGCGAAAAACAAAGGCAAACTGACGCATACAGCAGACCATACGTTCGTTTCAAAAGACGGCAGTCAGGCCGTTTTGATGGGACGATATGACATCAATGTTGAAAGCAAAGGCGTGAAGGGCGCTGGAACATATCTCTTTGTTATGAAGCGCAATGGAACAGAGTGGGACATCGTTGTCGACATGTACAATCAACACGCTCAAAAATAGTTTTGTGGGAGCCTGACTTCTAAATTGAAGTCAGGCTCTGAACGACAGTTTATCAAAATTGCTGCAACACATTGCGATCGAAATCTTGGACGCAATTCTGCTTTCAACTTGCTCTCTGTGCCAACGCAAACAACTGTTCAACGATTGTCCCAATTGCATCGCTGAGAGTGGGGGACTGAATTTGGACAAAACCTTTACATACGTAAAATTTTATCCCAACATTGTGAAGAACTGCGAAATAGTTTGCGAAGAAGTGCTCGGATAATTTTTTATGGCCAAGCAAAAACAGAAAATCGGCACGATGCAGGAGTTGGCGGAAGCGAGCGGCATTTCGCGCCCCACATTGTCGAAGTAT
>CALHHQ010000083.1 GCA_938030645.1 uncultured Rhizobiaceae group bacterium | reverse complement strand
TTCTTTGGCCCTTCATTTGAGATTCCTGAAAAGATGATCGACTTTCAGTTCGAAGCACGTTCAAAAACGGGTGCGGTTGATGCATTGGTGAAAATTGGCGGCGGTTTGGGAAGCGATGGCAAACAAGGCATGTTGCCGGTGGATGATGTGCTGAAAGGTCCATATCCAATCACAGTTATCTGGGGCGAAGATGACCAAGTACTGCCCGTTTCACAGGCCAAAGCAATCGAAGACAAAGTTGAACTTCACATTCTAAAAGGCGTCGGCCATTCACCCGTGGAAGAAGCGACGGATACTGTGAGAAAAATCGTCCTATCTCAATTGTAAAACCTGCTGTGCTGGCAGTTCTTGAACCAATTGCTCCAACAGTCCAACACGTTTGAAGGATGTGTTTTGTTGAACAAATATGCCTATCCGAGCTTTCCCACCAGAAATGGATATATGACCGAAAGCACGCGTGAGAAATACATCTCGTCGGCGATCACCAGGAAATTGCTTCCAGAAAATGCGCACCGCGTGGCGGAGATCATCTCTTTGTCTGCGCCCAATGACGACACAAAACCTATTCAGTTTTGGCAGTTGAACTCAGTGTTGGGCAAAGACCGCGTTGTGCAAATTGTCGCTGATTTCTACAAACGAGTCTTTCAAGATGAAGAGTGGTTCACATCCGTGTTTGCACATGTTGGGCCACTCAATCACCACATCAATACGCAGGCAGCTATGTGGCTCGATGTTATGGGCGGTGGTCCTTACTATCACGGCGCTGATTTCAGGTTGAATTTTCATCACACCCACAACGCTATTCAACTGATGAACGAAAAGGGTGCGAAGCGCTGGGTCAAGTTGATGGTGGAGACGCTAGACAACACCCAAACTCACATGACCGATGACCCTCGCGTGAGAATCAGTATCAATACATTTCTCACTCATTTTTTTGAGAAATATGCCCAAGAATTCAACTTCGAAAACAAAGAGACTTTTGGCGAAACCAACCAACCGTTCAAGCGCAAGATCAATTTTATGAATATGACCAGCGATGCAGTTGAGGCTCTATCGGTAGAGGATCTGAAAGAAGGGCTTAAGAGCAGGGGAGTGGACGTGAGTTCATTCACCGAGAAAAGCGAATTGGTGAACAAGGCCCTAAGCTTGTAAGCAAAGCACAATCAAGTTGGCGCAGAGGTGAGTTGAATGCCGGTCGATACATCCAAAGAAGAAGCACAAACCGATGCCGCAGCAAGGCGTGCAAAAGGGGAGTTCGTGCGTGGCGTTAGTGGCTTTCGCAGTGTCTTGGGCGAAGACCCTGATTTTCCTGCGGAACCAAACCGCTATCATCTTTTCGTGGCGCTAAATTGCCCTTGGTGTCATCGCGTGACGCTGGCACGAAATCTTCTTGGCCTGCAGAACAGCATCACAATGGATGTAGCTTTTCCCAGCAGAACGACTGAAGATGACCCTATTGAAGCCAATCGTTGGGAGTTCAATCCAAACCGTATAGCCACGCTAACGGGGGAGAAGCTCTCCGAGTGCACGCTTGAAACCGCCACGGGTCAGCAGTTTCGTTTGGCAAAACAAATCTATGAAGTTGAAGGATCTTCAGAAGCCAGCGTGCCAATTCTTTACGACAAGAAAAGCAAGCGCATTGTCACCAATGAAAGCGCCGAAATTGTTCGCATGCTCAATGAACAAGCAACGGCATTGGGGAGTTCATTGGCGGACCAAGATCGACCAGATTTGTACCCTCAAGGGAACAGCAATGCGGAAATACGGCATGAAATTGATTCGCTGAACGAGCAGATTTACAAAGGGATTAACAATGGGGCCTACAAAGCTGGGTTTTCATCGGATCAATCCGTTTACGCAGAGGCATTTGAAAAATACTTCGACACGCTCAATCAATTGGAGCAGCGATTGGCCAGCGATGATCGACCGTTTCTCACAGGTGAACAATTCACGGAAGCGGATTTGCGCCTGTTCCCAACGCTTTATCGGCACGATCCGGTCTATTATGTGCGTATGAAGCTGAATGGCGCGAAAATTCTCGATTATCCAAACCTTTGGCGCTGGTTGTGTCGTGTTTACGCTTTACCGGGTGTCGCAGAAAGTAATTCTCTCATTCACTGTCGTCAGGGTTACTTTGGGCGATCTTGGAACAATGTCATTCCCTTGGGACCTTTTCATCCCATGAGTTACCCTAAAGCTTATGAGCATCCAGAACTGGCAGGATAGATTGCACGCAGATTTTGAATATTTTGCATAAATGTTAGTTTAACTGCGAATCGAATTTCGTGAGAAAAATTGATGTTTGCCCGTGCTGTTAGAACTCTAAGGTCCGTCTTGATTGCAGGCGCTTTTTCCACCGCTTGTTTGCCACAAATTGCTCAAGCTCAAACCACGGAACTGTTAGCCTCTCTATTGAGTGGCAATGCCGTGAAATGGTCAGGGCGTTCTTTTTCAACGGAACGTCTGCGCAAGGCTTATGAGAACAGTGGCTATCAATCGATATGGACTGCCGCAGGTCAGCTAAACGCTGCAGGTCAAAAACTGCTGGATGAAATCGGAAACTCTTATCGCGACGGGTTGGATCCGGGGGACTATCTCGCATGGGTTAGAGGCTTTTCGGATATCCGAACACAGGAAGATCTGGCGCGTATGGAACTGGCATTGAGTCACGCGTTTTTGACCCTCGGAACAGACCTTTATTCTGGCATCACAACGCCATCCGTCACCGACCCCAACATCATCATCAAGCGCAAGAAAGTAGATTCAACACAGTGGTTGGAAGGTGTTGTTGCCACTGGCCCCTCTGAAATGTTGGCGACCCTTCGACCGAGCCATCCGCAATATGCGCAATTGCGCCAAATGCTGGCGGGTTATCGGTCTTTGTTGCTGCGCGGCGGCTGGAAACCCATCAGCGATGGCCCAACGTTGAAGCCCGGAATGGTGAGCGGCCGTGTTATGGAGATGCGCGAAAACCTCGCCGCACGCGGCTACGAGGTTTTGGACACAAATGAGCCGGAAACCTACGACTCAGGCTTGAAAGAGGCCGTTGCACATTTTCAAGGGCGCCATGGTCTCGTCAGCGATGGAATTGCGGGCAAACAAACATTCAAAGCCATGGGCGTTTCGGCAGATGATCGCGTAAAACAATTGTCGATCAATCTGGAACGCTGGCGCTGGTTGCCGCGTCAGTTGGGTCCAACCCACGTTTTGGTCAACCAAGCTGGCTTTGAGATGTTTATGGTCAAGGGGCGTGAGATTGTGGATCAGCGCCGCGTGATCGTCGGGAAACCGTTCCACCAATCCCCCATGTTTTCAGGCAAAATTGCCTATTCAGAATTCAACCCCACATGGACTGTGCCCAGTTCTATTGCTGGCAAAGAAATGCTTCCGAAAATTCGCAACGACCCCAGTTATTTGGAAGCCAAAGGCTACAAACTTTACAATGGCTGGGGTTCAAAATCGAAAGAGATCAGTCCCTATGGTGTCGATTGGAGCGCGGTGTCTTCCAAACGGTTTCCTTATCGCATTGTACAAGGGCCCGGGCCGCGCAATGCTTTGGGACAGGTGAAGTTCATCTTCCCGAATAAATTCGCGGTTTATCTGCATGACACACCCTCACGCTCATTGTTTTCTCGAACAGGCAGAGCGTTTTCTCACGGATGTATTCGGGTGCACAAGCCGCTTGATTTTGCGCGGAAGATTTACGAACTGCAGGGCGGTATGAATCCGACCAAAATTCCATCCATCTTGAAAAGCGAGAAGCAAACTCGCGTTCGATTGAAGCGTCAATTGCCCGTACATCTGGCTTATTTCACCGCTTGGATCGATGAAAATGGCGTGCCGCAGTTTTTTGACGATGTTTATAAACGTGACAAATTGGTATCGAAATACCTGTTTTAGAGCTGTTTGCGCCACAATCATGATGTAACTTTTTCTGAACGCGATCCGGTTCGTTGAGCGCAAAGTTTTGTGAAGGGCATCCATGTCAAAAGAAACACTTCCATCCGTCGATGACCAACAGCTACCGTCTGTTCCGCGTTCTTTGCAATCGGCATTGCGCAAAGCGAAAACACGCCTTGCGGACAATGATGATGTGGCCAGTGAATCGCGTGATATGGAACTGGCGCGCTTGCAACTCCTTGCCGATGAACTTCATCCCATGATGCAAGAGATTGACGAAAACGATCGTCGTTTTGATTTCGGTATCACTCACGGCGACAAGCCACGCTTGTGGATTGATATGACGTCATTTGTAGCGATTGGCCTCGACAACACAACTTATCGTTTTTTGAAAGACACGCGCATGGGGCGCATCGTTTTGGCAGAAACCAGTGATAAAGACCGCGTGGCTGATATTGTATCAGACTATGTGGCAGAGCGGATTGTTGAGCGCGAACGTATGCTGGAAGGAGATTGGGAGGCTTTGAAATCTTCAAACCAGGCGAAAGCACTGACGCTTGATGAGGAAGAGCCTTCAGCTTTGGTGAAATCTGATACCCAGTCAGAAGAAGTGAAGCCCCGCGGATTTTGGGGAAGCTTTGGGTGGTTTCTATTTGGCATACTGTGCACGATATTGGTTGTGGCCGGAACGCTTATCGCCCTGTCACCGTCAGCGCTTTAAACACTTGGATATGGGAACTACCCAATCAACACACGGTCCGCTATTTGCGTGACGGTGTCTGCACCATTCTTGTATCCAAATTCTTGCATGCGGCAGGTCCAATTTCCCGGTTTACCTGAAATATCAAACAGATTATAACGCGCACCTTGTTTGTGGCTGCCGTCATCAAGTGGCGGCGGTGCATGGCTTGCAGAGGGCACACCCACAACAGGAATTTTGCCCTCAGGCCCATCGATGTACTCAAGACTTTCAATATGCGTGTGGCCGTGAAGAATGAGTTCTGCACCGCATTCGGCCAGCGTTTTGCGAAACAGGTCAGACCCAATCAAACGTTTGTGCCAGTGGGTCGCCTTCACAAATGGTGGGTGGTGAATGAAGACAACCCGAAACTTTCCGTCTGTTTCTGCGTCTTCCAAGAGCTTTCGAGTCTGTTTGGCTTGTTTTGAACGAAAAGACCCCGTTGCCATAAACGGCATGCTGGCACGGCCAGAGTTCACACCGATCATTGCAATGTCACCGCGTTCGCGGAGATATGGGAATGGATGATCCCCGTCGTCATGATCACCCACCAAATATGGTCGCCATGCGGCGATAATATCTTTCAGCGCGCCGGGCACATAGGTGTCGTGATTTCCGGGAACGATGGACACCTCATCGGCAGGTCCGACAGTCTCCAGCCACCCACGGATCAGTTCAATCTCTTCTTTGAGCGCCAGATTGACCAGATCACCGGTGATCGCGATGTGATCCGGCGTTTGTGATTTAAGGGAAGCCAGCAATCCATCAAGAATGCCATCATTCATGGATGAACCGCGTTTGCGTTGCCAATTTATATAACCAGTGATGCGCTTTGAAGCGAGTTCACGGCGCGTGACCTTGGGCAAAGGGCCCAGGTGAATATCTGAAATATGCGCCAGTCTAAACATGGTTCAGCCGTAACCATGAAAAACGGATTCTGCAACAATGAGGGACAAACATGCTACGGTTGTTAAATGATCAGACTGCTTCTCAAAATTCATCGCCGATTGCCAAAACCATTGCGCAAACTGTTGTTCAACGTTTTTTCGCTGGGCAGCCGCGCCATGACATTGGGCGTTCGCATTTGCGCGCTGAATGAAAAGGCCGAAGTCTTACTCGTCCGTCATACATATATAGAAGGTTGGCATCTGCCTGGGGGTGGCGTTGAAAGAGGGGAGACAGTTCAAAAAGCTGCCGCAAAAGAGCTTTTGGAGGAGACAGGCCTGAAACCAGCTTCGACGCCAAAGCTGGTTCATTTCTACAAAAACCCAAGCCACAGCAAATACGATCATGTGGTCTTGTTCAAATGCACAGTTTTAACGCCCGACAATGAGTTTGTTCCCAATGATGAGATCGCAGAAATTGGATTCTTCAATCCTGATGCATTGCCCAATGGCACGACGGAACCGACCAGAAACCGAATTGCTGAAATCGCAGCCGATTCTATCGAAACTGAATTGTGGTAAAGTCGGACTAAGCGCTCAAGCGCTCACGATCATAGGGTAAACTGTAATCCACATCCGGCCCAGCAGGCACGATACGGGTCGGGTTAATCGTTTCATGGCTGCCATAATAGTGCGTTTTGATGTGATGCATATTGATCGTGTCAGCAACATTTGGCCATTGATACAATTCACGAATATAGTTGTTGAGGTTGGGACAATCAGCCATGCGCATCTTGTTGCATTTGAAATGCCCCACATAAACAGGGTCAAAGCGAACTAGGGTTGTGAACAAACGCCAATCAGCCTCGGTAATCGTGTCACCCATCAAATAGCGATTTCTGCCGAGATGCTCTTCCAGAAACTCAACCGTATCAAACAATGGAGCGAATGCATCTTCATATGCCTCTTGCGTTGTGGCAAACCCACATTTGTAAACACCGTTATTCAGCGTGTGATAGATGCGTTCATTGATTTCATCGATACCTTCACGAAGGTGTTCTGGGTAGAAATCAAGTTCGTTTCCTGTGATGCCGTTGAAGGCCGTATTGAACATCCGAATAAGTTCACTGGATTCATTTGAAACAATTGTATTCGTCTGTTTGTCCCAAAGAACAGGCACTGTGACACGTCCTGTATAGTCGGCTTTGGCTGCCGTATAGACCTGATGCATGCGGTCAAACCCGTTGATGTGATCTTTGGTCGATCCATCTGTTTCACCATTAAAGGTCCAACCTTCATCACCCATGAAATGGTCAACCACAGACAGGCTGATGTGATCTTCTAAACCTTTCAATTTGCGGAATATGGCCACTCTGTTGGCCCAAGGGCAGGCATGAGAAATGTAGAGGTGATACCGTCCGGACTCAGCTTTGTATCCGCTTTCTCCTGACGAACCTGCTGAGCCATCGACGGTGACCCAATTGCGAAATCCAGCGTCAGTTCTTACAAATTTTCCGCCAGACGACTTCGTGTCATACCACTGGTCTTTCCATTCACCTTCAACAAGCAGTCCCATAATTTTCACCTAGTGTATTTTCTCACGGACCATAGTTGGTATTAAGCCTACACCTTTGCAAGATAATTCCTTATGGACGGCGCATTGATCGCGTGATAATGAGCACAAATGATAACGAGAACCCTACGACGACGAATCTTCTGATCGCTGGCTTTTAAGCTGGCCATATCGTGTTGCGCTCAGCGCTCCCAATTAGGTTCTTTCATGTCTGGCTTTTCCAATGTCTATTTCTACAAGCTCTAAATCCAAATCAACTTCGACTAATGAATGCTCATTCGACATTCGTTGTGAAACCTCTGCCGACACTGAAACTGTAAAATCCCTGACTATGAAAGTGTTCGGACCGGGCATGTATGCCCGTGCGGCTTACGCATTGCGGGAAGGTGTAGAGGCGGAGAAGCATCTATCCTTCATCGCTTGTAAGGCTGATAAAATTATCGGTTCTGTTCGTTTGACGAAAATCAATTGGGGCAACGATACGGTTTTGATGTTGGGCCCTTTGGGTGTTTTGCCTGAGCATAAATCGCTCGGCGCTGGTAAAGCGCTGATGCGTAAAGCGGTTGATGCGGCACGAGAGCATGTAAGCAAAGGCGGCCCCAATGCAATCATATTGGTGGGTGACTATGCATACTATCAGCCGTTCGGATTTGAGCGGATACCGCCAGAGAAAATCCAACTGCCAAGACCAGCAGATCCACAACGTATTCTTGTTTGTGATCTGGTGGAGGGGGCATCAGCTCACTATTCAGGCGCAGCAAAACGCATGGGCAGCGGCTAAAGCTTCCGAACTAGCGGCCTTCACGCGCCCACATGCCACCCAAAACAAGAAGCAAAATACCAAGGCCAAGGAAACCAGCCAGAAGCGGTACTTGGGTTACGCCTTTCAGAACACTGGCATTGGATGTTTTCAATCCAATCCAACCTGAACCAGCGGTCGGACCATTGCCACGCACGGGCACGATGCGTGGGAGCGCGCGCGCCGGGTTTTCTTTGGTCACTCTTGAAATGGCACCACCAGTTGAAGTGAGCAATGATGACAATTTATCTGGCGTGGAAACGATCTCCGCATACTCGCGTGGGTTGGCAGGGCCCACATGGGCAAGCGCAGTCAATTCACCATTGGCAACACGGTAGAGACCGAGTGCATCTGCTTTCAATTCACCCTGATAAGTTCCATCGTTTTGCTCAACAAGGTCCACATCAAACGTCTTACCCGTTGGCCCAATGAGTTGAGCTTTGCCGGGGGCATCGCCCATGGTCTGACGTTTGATAAAAAGCTTGTCGCCCTCAGATTGTGCGGTCAGCGCTTCCTCATCAAGCTCAGGTTCTTTCATCAACCAGTGTGCCGTGCGGCGCAGGAGTGACGAATGGGGGCCACCACCTTCAAACCCGCGCGCCCACAGCCAAACATGGTCGGACATCAACATGGCAATTCGGCCTTTGCCTGGACGGTTGAGAACCAATAATGGTTCACCATTGCCGCCTTCCATAATGGTGTCGCCCTGCGGGTTGGTGCTTTCAATCAGACGGAACCAACGACTCCAGTCTGGATTTTTTTCTGAATCAATTGGCTGCAACCCTGGCAAGCCGCGCGTGACGGGGTGCTTTCGCCCT
>CALHHQ010000082.1 GCA_938030645.1 uncultured Rhizobiaceae group bacterium | reverse complement strand
ACAAAACCAGCGATAGTGGTTTTAGTTTGTTCAATGTTCATGCCTGAAGCTTCAGCAACCATTTTGATTTGCTCTTCAGTACCTTTCCAGGACTGGTTAGCTTCTGCAGTCGCATCCATGAAAGACTGAACGAGTTCAGGGTTTTCAGTAGCAAACTTCTCAGTGACTGTGATCACATCGAATGCGCCGATGTTTGCAGCATTCTTCTGCTCAGTCGTCATGATTGCAGTACCAACTTCTTTAGCTGATGCTGTATCAACGCCACCGAATACGCATGCCATGTCTACAGCACCGTCAGCCAATGATTTTGCGCCATCTGCTGGAGCTTGGTCAACGATTTTCATTTTGGAAATGTCAACGTTGTAATGAGCCATGTACTTACGGAAAGCGTAGTCAGCCATTGTGTTCAAAGGAACAGCAACAGTCTTGCCTTCGAGTTCGGATGCATTGCTGCCATCGATGCCAAGATCTTTGCGTACGAAGCAGTCGTTTGCTTCATATACAACAGCGATACCGATCATCTTAAGTGGTGCACCTTGTTGGATAGCAGTAACGAAAGGAGACAGGCCCTGCGAGTAGGAAATGTCGATGTCGCCAGCCAACATAGCTTCAGTCATCGCTGTGCCAGTGGTGAAGTCAGTCCATTTAACGTCAACACCCATAGATGAAGCGTATGCACCGCTTGTTTTAGCCATCAAGTTTGGTGTTGGCCATTGCAAAAAGAATGCGACGTTTACTGCGTCTGCAGCTTGGGTAGCACCAACAGATGTGAGTGCCATTGCGATTGCGGTTGCTGATGCCAGCGCCGCTTTTTTAATAACTGAATTCATTGAATTCTCCCTTTATTGTTCGCGTTTTTATTTTCGTTGGTCAAAACTATTTGGCTTTGACGGACAGAATGACGCGTGTGGGGAGACTTGCAGTAAATCATTTTGTTTGCAATCCAAATTTCAAATTTTCTGTATGTTGGAATTTTTTTTCTGTATTGCGGAACTTTTGGTTTTGCAGAATCATTTCTGCGCAACCAATATTCAAAAATGATGCTGCGGTTGATAAAATGCGACAAGCCTGCTTAGTTTCGAAATATGAAACTTTTTTGAGTAATGTCATATGTCAAAGTCAGGAGAAAGCTCAATTGTCACCAAGTGTGTGGACATGGTTGATGTGTTGGCGCTCTCAAATCGGCCACTGAAGTTTAGTGAATTGGCGGATCGATCAGGGCTTGTGAAAAGTTCAACTCATCGCATTCTTGCAGTGCTGATCAACGAGCGATTGGCCGCGTTTGATGAATCCACAAAGACATATTCATTGGGTCCAAGGTCGCTCACTTGGGCAAAATCTTATTTGAGACGGTCCAACCTGCTGAACATTGCAGATCGATATTTTGATGAATTTTGCCAACGCAGCGGTATGAACGGAACTCTCACTGTGCGCGATCGCGGACAAGTGCTTTACCTGCGAACATATGATCCGGTTCCTGTTAAAAGTTCGTCATTGGCGGGTGATCGCGCACCGCTGCATTCCACCGCAACCGGCAAAGTTCTATTGGCTTATCTGCCAAAGGCCAAACGCGACGAACTGTTACGCGGCATAGATTTTCAGGCATTTACAGAGTTCACGATCACCAATTCTGATGCATTGAACCAAGAACTCGAAGCCGTTCGTGAGGCCGGTTACGGGACGGCGTTGCAAGAAGAAGTGTTTCAGGTCCTGGCAGTTGCCGCGCCTATTTTCGATGAGAACAACAATATTATTGCAGCAATTTCCCTGTGGTCCCAGATCGATATGGTGAGCCGTGAAGAGATTATGGCCTACGCTCACCCCTTGGTCGAAATGGCTGCACGAATGGCAGGTGACCATGCATCGGGTAAAATTTGATTTGCAATGAGGGTTGACCTCAATCGCGTAAGTTCTGTTAAATAGAATTCTAATTCTATATTACGGAACTTCTCTTGACCTCGCACGACAAACCCAACTCATTGTGGATGGCTACTTCTGCTGAATCCACGGCGCATGCGCATTTGAACGAAGAAATCTCATGCGATGTGGTTGTTATCGGTGCTGGTTTTACTGGTCTACGAGCAGCCCATAAGCTGGCAGATGCTGGTTCTGATGTGGTGGTGTTGGATGCAACCGATGTTGGGTTTGGAGCGTCTGGCCGAAATGGCGGACAAGTGAACCCCATTTTGCCATTCAATGGCCCAGAGCAAGTGCGTAAGATTGTCGGCAACACACATTTTGAACGTCTCACGGAAGCATCCCTTGGTTCAGCCGACAGTTTGTTTGACTTCATCGAAAAGCATCAAATTGAATGTCAGGCGCGCCAAAACGGCTGGCTGCGCGTTGACCACTGTGAAAAAGCAAAAATTGTATCACGCAAAAATGCCGATGCGTGGAACAAATACGGTGCAAATATTGAATTTGTAGAAGATGACAAACTGCAAAAACTGTCTGGCTCCAAAGCTTATCGGTCGGGCATTCTCGCACCGCGCGGTGGTGCTGTTCAGCCTCTCTCACTGGCCCACGGTATTGCGCGCGTGGCTAAAAATGCAGGTGCCAGAATTTTTGGAAATACCCCAGCCACTCAATTGTCTCAAACCGCAGACGGTTGGAAGGTTGAGACCCCTAATGGATCTGTTGCCACTAAATGGGTGATTTTGGCCACGAACGGATACACGGACGGGCTCTTTGCTGGCTTGAAAAACGCGTTCATTCCCTTTGTGTCGGTGCAGATTGCAACACCACAATTGCCACCGGACATTATCGATTCAATTCTGCCAGAAGGGCAGACTTTATCGGATACACGTCGTGTCATTATTTATACAAGACGTGAGCCTGATGATCGCATCGTGATTGGCAGCCACGGAAATTTGGGCCGCAATGGCCTCCTCACTGGATTCAAATGGTTGAAGGAGGATGCCGCTCGCATTTTCCCGCAACTTGAAGGCATGAAATGGGAATATGAGTGGGGTGGAAAACTCGCAATCACCGACGACCGGTTGCCGCATTTTCACGAACCCGCAAAGGGGTTGATTGCAGGTATGGGGTATAACGGCCGTGGGGTCGCCATGTCGAATATTATGGGCACTGTATTGGCAGACCGCGTTTTAGGTGCAGATCCAAATAGCCTTCCATTTCCTGTGTCACCCGTGAAAAAAATTCCATTCCGCAATATACAAATGCTCGGGAAAGGTACCGCCGTTTGGGCGATGCAAATGCTCGACAAAATGGAAACATCAACAAGCCGCTGACAGCAGATCTCAAACAAATCAATCTTAGGAAACGCAAATGACCAATCCTTCGTTCATTCACTTTGGCAAACCATCGGTTGAAAAAACAGATACAACCGCGAATGCAAACATCACGGGCGGTGAGCCGAAGATGGCTGTCTGGCTTTATGCAAACAACGAAGAAACCGGTTCCAAAAGTGGGATCTGGGAATGCACTGCCGGCAACCACCGCGCAAAAATGGATGGCTATATGGAGTTTTGCCACATTCTTGAAGGCGAAGCCGAAATTACACTTTTGTCGGATGGTTCGAAACGCACGGTTCGAGCGGGCGATAGTTTCATGATGGAACCAGGACTGGAAATGGATTGGCACGTTCCAACCTACATCCGAAAGAGCTTTGTCATTTCAAGTGTAGAAGGGAAATAAACTTGATTGACCATTCTGGCCTCAGTGTATCAGACTTTGAGAAAGCCCAATCGTTTTACGATCAAGCTTTGGCTCCACTCGGCGCATCGCTGCTATTTATGGTTCCTCTGGAACATACAGGTGGCGAAAAAGTTGGTGGCTATGGGCGGGACCGAACCTCGTTTTGGATTAATGAAGGTGGGGCACAAACACCTCCCCTGCATTTTGCTTTTACAGCTGAAACACGAGCTCAGGTCGATGCCTTTCACAAAGCCGCTGTCGCGGCTGGTGGCACGGATAACGGCGCTCCTGGCCTACGCCCACACTACCACGAACACTACTACGGGGCATTTGTCCTCGATCTAGATGGAAACAACATTGAAGCTGTTTGCCACCTGCCCGACTAATTGGCCCAAAATTTCTAACGAATGAGTTGAACAATGCAGAATTTTTACAATGCAAAAGAAGATATTGTTTCAGAAGCCATTGATGGGCTGATTGCTTCAGCGGGCGGGAAACTGCGACGGTTCGATCCCTCCAGTTACGCTCGTGTTGTGGTGCGGACTGACTGGGACAAATCTAAAGTCGCGATCATTTCTGGTGGTGGATCAGGTCACGAACCTTCTCATGCTGGTTTGGTTGGCCCTGGCCTCTTAACAGCAGCAGTATGCGGTGGCGTATATGCATCACCCAGCGTTGATGCTGTATTGTCAGCAATTCTGGAAGTGACTGGTCCAAAAGGGTGCTTGTTGGTTATCAAAAACTACACCGGCGATCGGTTAAACTTCGGGCTGGCCGCTGAAAAGGCAAAAGCCATGGGCCACAAAGTGGAGATGGTGATTGTTGCCGATGATGTGGCAACAGCAAACACCGCCCAACCTCGCGGGATTGCTGGCACTGTTTTCGTCCACAAAGTTGCTGGACATATGTCTGAAAGCGGAGCTTCGCTGGACGATGTTTTGGCGACTGCCAATGCGATCAACGGCAATCTTCGGACTCTGGGTTTGGCACGCGACACATGCACAATACCTGGCACTGAAAAGCAAGATCGCATGGCTGCAAACGAGGTCGAAGTTGGTCTTGGTATTCATGGCGAACCCGGCGTTGCGGTTGAAACTTTTGACGACTGCGAGCAACTGATGAAAGATCTTTCAGCACGATTGATCGCAAGTATCGACACAGCCAAATCGCATATTGCCCTCTTCAATGATTTGGGTGGACTGAACGGGTTGGAATCCGCAATCCTGTTCAAAGCATTCATGTCTAGCGATCTCGCCAAGTCTGCTGAATATGTCATGGGCCCCATTCCTATTATGACAGCCCTCGACATGCCGGGGTTTTCTATCACCTTGGTGCCAATAGAAGACGCTTATAGCGAAGCGTTGATGAGCAAAACAGAATGCGATGTGTGGCCAACACCGCAGAAAATTGTTGCGGCTAATCCAATCACTCCACCTAAACTCGACGAACTTGATTTTGAACCATCTGACGATGCCAGCATCCGATCCTTTTTAAACACTGCCATTGATGCGTGTTTAACTATGGAGGACGACCTCAATGTCCTGGACGCCAAAGTGGGCGATGGCGACACTGGCACAACCTTCGCTTTGGCTGCGCGAACGGTGAAGTCGGAGTTGGACAATTTACCTCTCGCCAATGGTTCAGACCTCTTGGCTGTTCTCGGTGACATCAAAGGGAAATCTATGGGTGGATCAAGCGGCGTATTGTTTGCCATCATGCTCGCCAATGCCTCTGATGCATTTAAAGCCGACCCGAACTGGAGCACCGCGCTTTCTGCCGGTTTGGACGCCATGCAGAAATATGGGGGGGCTAATCTTGGCGACCGCACTTTGATTGATGCCTTGCGCCCTGCACTTGATCAAATGGTTGCAGGCAACGGCATTGCTAAAGCTGCTGAAGCTGCACGCTCGGGAGCAGATTCGACGGCTGCTATGTTGTCCGCAAATGCTGGACGATCAGCTTATCTCGAAGCACGCTCTCTAGACGGCTTTGCGGACCCTGGTGCTGAAGGTATTGCGCGCATCTTTGAAGCCCTCGCGTCAAATATTTGATCTCAAGCAACTTGTGAATTTTTGAAAGGAATTGCTCGTGACACATGCAAATGAAGTTGAAGATAACGAATTTGCAGCTGGCAAGTCACGCGACTGGAACTTTCATCCCAACCTGCCAATCGCCATGTCACCTGTGTTTGACATTCCACCCAAACCAAAGGCTGCTTTGACTTGGTTCGCGAACACCTGGTTGAAAATAACACCACCTGTTGGGCACCTCACATTTGCGATCATCGCGTTTCTATTTCTATGGCCCTCAATGGAAACCATGAACAATTTTTCATGGAACTGGTCGTTACAAATTTTTGCAATAAATTTTGGTGCCACTCTCATTTTGGCTGGAGCGTTGCATTCTTATCTCTACATTTTTGCAGGTCAAAAAATGCGATTGAAGTTTGATGTGCGACCGATGGAAAAAAGCCAAAGGTTCACGTTCGGCAATCAAGTTTGGGACAACGTGTTTTGGGCATTGGCTTCTGCTGTACCAATTTGGTCCGCATGGATGATTGGATACTTTTATGTTGCAGCAAATGGTTGGGCACCAATCGTTGATACAATTGGTGATGCACCAATCTGGTTTGTTCTCTTTTTCTTTATTCTGCGTTTCTGGCAATCCTTTCACTTCTATTGGATCCACCGGCTCATTCATGTCCCGTGGTTGTTCAAAAACGTGCACCATTTACACCATCGCAATGTGAATGTTGGACCTTGGTCTGGCCTTGCCATGCATCCCATTGAGCACGTGCTCTACTATTCTTCGATTCTCATTCACTTTGCTCTGCCTTCACACCCAATCCACGTGATCTTTCACATGTTCGCACTCAGTTTGGGCGCGGTGATATCTCACTCCGGTTTTGACAAATTGCTGATTCGAGACAAAGCGGCGATCAAGGCCGGTTCCTTTCACCATCAGCTGCACCACCGCTTTTTCGAATGCAATTATGGCTCTGAAGAAATTCCCTTAGACCGTTGGTTTGGTAGCTTTCACGACGGCACCAGTGCCGCGACAAAACGCATTCGAGCTCGCAAACGCCTGATTTTTGCGCCTAAATAGTCGAAGGTTGAAAGTATATTCTAATGAAACAGATATACACGTATGGTGGCCAACCAGCGCGACGTCACGCGCAAGCATTTGGAGATGTGGCATCTATTCGAAAACAATTGTCAGAAGAACGCTCAAGAGCGCTGGGAGAATATGGTTCAGCAGTGATGAACGGCTCTTTCCCCAATGCTGAAACATCGGTCTCGATGCCAGAATATGAGTTGGACAAATTGAAAGAGGGACTGGATAAACTTCAACCAGTCCATCGATAGGAAGCCGGTTGCATGACTTTAATCAATGTCCGAGTTTCCAAAATCACGGATGAAGCCGATGGCATTAGATCCTTTCTTCTGGAAAAGCGTGGATTTTTCAAACTTCCCTCGTACGAACCCGGCGCGCATATCGATGTTCATTGTGGTGAAG
>CALHHQ010000081.1 GCA_938030645.1 uncultured Rhizobiaceae group bacterium | reverse complement strand
GTTCAAATAGTTGTCGAGCGTTGGGGTGAAGAAGAACAAGAATTCGGGCTTCACCGCATCGGCATCGGTTTTGAAGCTGGTTAGAACCAGCCAGAAAATTGGGAAGAAGAACACCAGCGCGACAATCCAAGCCAAAGCCGGACGTCCGTAAATTCCAAGTTTCGAGGTTTGAGCAACAATAGCCATGGTCTTTTCCCCTTATTCCATCAAAGTCTTGCCAACGGCGCGCAGCAAGAAGATTGCAACGATGTTGGCTAAAATGACTGCGAAAATGCCGGTGGCGCTGGCAGCGCCGATATTGTTGTTGGCAAATTCGCCAATGAGGTAAGGCAGGTTTTTATTGCCATTGCCCCGGCTGACGATCTCGATCTCTGCATAAAGCGAAAGGTGAAAAATAGCTTGGATCATCACAACAATCGCCATTGGCCGAGCCAAATGTGGGAGCGTCAGAAAACGAAACTGCGACCACTTTCCAGCACCGTCGAGAATGGCAGCTTCTTTCTGCTGCTCGTCTTCTGATTGAAGTGACGTCATGAAGATGAGGACAGCGAAAGGCGTCCATTGCCAAGTGACCATCATGATAACGGCATAGGCAGAAGTCTGCGTCGCTCGGAAAGAGATGGGTTTGAACTCTGGCCACAGCGAGAAGAACCATCCCACAAGGGGAGCGTCGCGCATGGACGCAATGACACTGTTGATACCTTCAATGGCCAATCCGTTTAGCCCCAAAACAGGGTCAAGGATCATGTTGATCCACAACACGGCGTTCACCGCAGGCATAATGAAAAATGGCGAGATCAGCAGAACACGCACGATGCCCTGCCCCGGAAAAACTTTATTGATCAGCACGGCGATCATCACGCCAAAAAACACAGTGAGAAATAAAATTCCGCCGACGATCAACAGACTGTTCTGGATCGCGAATAAGAAATCTTTGGAATCGAGAACGAATGCGTAATTGCCAAAACCACGCCAATTGTCGATGGACGGTGTTGTCCATTCAGGGCGGTTAAGACTGGCCAGAACATAACGGATGAACGAGAAAAATAGCGTCATTCCAAGCGGAACGAGCATCCAGAACAATAACAGAATGACAGCAGGCGCTTGAAGAAGGCGAGGAAGTCTTCGACTGGACATGACAAAATCTCCTCTGCAGAATCAAAAGTTCCGCGACAGCGTGTGGGCCGGAATTTGGTGACTATAGCGCATTCAAATGGCCATCGGGCCAGTGCAATCGATTGAGTTTGCGCATTTAAGTAAAAAAGGCCCGATATGAATATCGGGCCTTTTTACTAGCGGTTATTAATAACCAGCTTCTTTCATGATCTTGGCTGCAGCCTCTTGAGAAGCTTTCAAAGCTTCGTCAACAGACTTTGCACCGGAAAGAGCCGCAGCCATTTCCTGAGCAACCACACCACCAACTTCCGGGAATTCCGGAATAGCAGCGAACTGAACGCCTACATATGGCTTGATGTCTGTTGCAGCTGGTGCAGCAGATTCAATCGCGGCCATCTCAGCAGCAGCAAATGGTGCAGCAGCTTTGAATTCAGCAGACGCATAAGTTGATGCACGTGTGCCCGTTGGAACACTGCCCCAACCGAAGTCTGGGTGCGCAGCAACTGCTTTGATGTAGTCTTTTGAAGTTGACCATTCGATGAACTTCTTAGCTTCTTCAGCGTTTGGTGAACCTGAAGGAACAGCCATCGCCCAAGCCCAAAGCCAGTTCGCACCTACTGGGTTACCAGCATTTGGAGACTGAGCGTAAGCAACATTGTCGACTTTCAAGAATGACGCAGCGATAGTCGCATCAATCCACATGCCACATTTGCCTTCGTTATATAGCGCGAGGATTTCGTTGAAGGAGTTGCCTTCTGATCCTGGAGGGCCATATTTGCCGAGCAAGTTAACATATGCGTTGATTGCAGCTTTCCACTCTGGTGTGTCGATGGTTGGTTTGAAGTCTTTGTCGAACCAAGCACCACCGTGAGAGTTCACCATAGTTGTGATGAACGCCATGTTGTCACCCCAACCTGGCTTACCGCGCAAGCATGCACCGTAAACACCAGCGTCTGGCTTGTGCATTGCTGCAGCAGCCTTTGTGATGTTGTCCCAGCTGTCATTGTCTTTGATTGCAACACCAGCAGCGTCAGCAAGATCCTTGCGGTACATGACCATTGAGGATTCACCGTAGAATGGTGCAGCGTAAAGTGTGCCGTTGTATGACAAACCATTGCGCATTGCTGGCAAGATATCGTCTACATCGTATTCAGCACCGAAGTTCAGTGGCTCAATCCAACCTGCTTTGCCCCAGATTGGAGCTTCTTGCATGCCGATATTGATAATGTCGTACTGACCACCACCAGTTGCGGTGTCTGAAGTCACTTGCTCGCGCAAAACGCCTTCTTCCAAAGAAACCCAGTTCAGCTGAACACCAGTTTCTTTGGTGTAAGCTTCTGCAACTTTCTTCATGTTTTCCATGTGACCGTTGTTCACGATCGCAATAGTCAATTTTTTAGCGTGGCTTGCAGCCATTGCTGATGTCGCGCTCAAAGCTAACGTTGAAGCGGCAATTAGGCCTAGACCTAGTGTTTTAAAAGTAGTCATCCAAATTTCCTCCCTGGGGTATTAAAGGATGCGTTTAGGCCAGCAAAACACAAACAGATTTGTGGCTCTGCCTTTAGATAACCACTATATGGATTGCAGAGTCAACGGAATTTTACACGCGCAAAATAATTTCGAACCGATCTATGATGCAAAATAGATGTATCAGGCTGATCCACGTATGACGAGCTTCCCTTCCAAAAGGGTTTCGTGACGATCTTTCTTCGAACTGTTTGGCATGATCATTTCGAATAAAGTCTCCACGCTCTTTTCTGCAATGCCAGCATAGTCCTGCGCGATAGTGGTCAATGGCGGACACGTGAACTGAGCCCATGGATGATCATCATGGCCTGCGATTCGCAATGAGCAGTCATCTTCGTACCCCACTTTCAATCCACTTTGATAAGCGGCGGCGAGAAGACCAATTGCCAATCGATCATTGCTGCAAAGAACCGTTGATGACGGCAAAAGATCAGCAGCGATCAATCGTTTGCCCTCTTCAAGGCCAATTCTTTCAAACCCCCAATCAGAACCTTCCACCTGAACAACCATCGGATTGTGTCCCAACGCTTTCATTGAACGAACATAAGCTTCGCGGCGTTTGTTGGCATTTGGGTTGATGGGCGGCATTTCAAAGAAACAGGGAGGCTCACCAGTTCGACAAAGATAGTTGACGATAAGTGCAATGCTTTGTTGGTTGTCTGACCCCACAAAAGCCTTTCCCACGGCGACATTGCTGTCAAAAACCACCGTTGGTACTTCGTTTGCAAAACGTTGAACGCTGTCGAAATCCGACCTGCGACCGAGCGGTGCGATAAGTGCACCAGCGGGGCGAAGAGACTGCAAAGTTTCCAGTGCGTAGTTCTCAAGCTCTTGCTCTCCGTGGGAGCTAAACACAATTGGCAAGAAACCTGCCTTCAAGCATCGGCGTTCAATAACACGCACGATCTCGGCAAAAAATGGATCGGCAGAATATGGCACGACAATGCCGATGGTCTTCGTCAGTTTGCGATTTTGATTTATGGCAAAAATGTTGGGGCGATAATCATACTCTTCCAAAGCGGCTTGAATTTTCCGCTGTGTGGAAACTTTGACACCGTCTGGATTGTTAAAATACTTCGACAATGTGGGGCGCGAAATGCCGCTCGCTTCCGCCAACTCCTGCATCGTGCCGATTTTCTGTTTTTGCTTG
>CALHHQ010000080.1 GCA_938030645.1 uncultured Rhizobiaceae group bacterium | reverse complement strand
AATGCACAGAGTTGGTTCAATACCATTCGACATCAAAGGCGACCAGATCGCTGTTTTGTTTGTGACGTCTCAAACGCGTGGACGTTGGATTTTGCCAAAGGGGTTAGCCAAGGCTGGTGAAACTCATGGGGAGACCTGTTTGCGCGAAGGCTTTGAGGAAGCTGGTGTCAATGGCACCGTGCTGGAAAATTTCCCAATTACAGTTTCGATAAACAAGCAGGGCAGTGACGAAAAACATGCTGTTCCCGTCACCTATTATCCCGTGTTGGTAAACGAGCAAGTTGATGAATGGCCCGAAATGGCCAAGCGCGAACGCCATTGGGCCCTGTTGAGTGATGCGCTAAAAGTTGTTCATCGCGAAGACTATCTCGCTTTGATCAAACAGTTCGAAGCGCTCGCGCCGTGGATTAGAGAAGCTGCAATAGCCCATAAATCGTAGCAGCCAGTAAAGCTGATGCTGGAACGGTGATTACCCAAGCGGCCGCAATCGACAACACAAATTTACGACGAACCAAACGGCGCTTGCGGCGGTCGACTTTGGTGGCAAATGCATCTTCAGCTGTTGCATTGAGTTTGTGGCCGGGGCGAAGTTTTTTCTTGTTCGGGTTTTCTGAATATTCCCGCAGGAAACCAACGCCAAACACAGCCCCTACAGCAATATGCGTAGAACTCACGGGCAAGCCTAATGTGGTGGCGATAAGCACTGTCACAGCTGCGGAAAGCGCCACACAATAAGCGCGAGGCGAATTCAAGCGTGTTATCTTTTCGCCCACCACTGCAATCAGTTTGGGGCCGAACAATCCTAGACCCAATGCAATACCAAATGCGCCCACAACCATCACCCAAAGAGGAATGGAGACTTTGCTTGCGATTTCGGTTGTGTCGCCAATCGTAGAAACAATTGCGGCAAGCGGTCCAACGGCATTTGCCACATCGTTTGCACCATGGGCGAATGAAAGAAGCGCAGCGCCGATGATCAGTGGTAAATTGAATAGGCCATTAACGGCTTTCTTGGTGTTTTCCAGACCTTCAGTGCGTTTGGCAATATAGGGACGTGACGCGAAATATGAAGCTACCGAACATGCAATGGCAAACAGCACGATTTCGATGAACGATGGTTTCCAGATTTTCTTTAAACCCTTCATGGACATATAAGCTGCAAACGCAGCGGCCATGAGCGCTATGAGAACAGGCACCCAACGGCGAGCTGCTGCCAGTCTATCGTCCACATTCAAAATGTTCACTTTGATGAAATAGAGCAGCATTGCTGCAACCATCGCTCCAAAAACGGGGGAGATCACCCAGCTGGCCGCAATAGCTGACATTGTGCCCCAGTTTACCAGACCGACACCAGCAGCCGCGATACCGGCACCCAAAACGCCGCCGACAATAGAGTGGGTGGTGGAAACAGGCGCGCTCAATATCGTTGCTAGGTTGATCCATAAGCCAGCAGCCAAAAGTGCGCTGAGCATTAGATATCGAAATTGCTCGACACTCACTTCGCCGCCCGGCGCGATAATGCCTTTAGAAACTGTAGCAACCACGTCACCGCCGGCGAGGAGTGCACCCGCAGTTTCACACACAGCAGCGATGGCAACGGCAGCGAACACCGTAAGCACTTTGCCGCCCACAGCAGGGCCCATATTGTTCGCTACATCGTTTGCGCCAATGTTCAGAGCCATGTAGCCGCCCACGACAGCAGCAATCACGATCAGAAGGGTTTCTTCGCCTAAATTTGTATAGGAATTTCCGATGAATACGGCGACCAGTGCCAAGAACAAGATGGATAGGCCTATTGGTACGATTATCCCACGCAAACCAAGGGCTTGGGATTGGCCAAAGCTATAGCGTCGCAGATCATTGACGTATCTGTTCTCAGAATTCTTCTGCTGATCGTTCACGTGATTTTACCCCGAACAGTTTTGGTGCTTCGCGCCCAAATTCTCGGCGCACCCTAACGTCCCTCAAGTTCAAACTAAAATTGCTTTTGATGTTTATGCACAGGCCAACTTATGTGGGGTGAGGAGAGGATCAATCCGACGATTGCAACCAATTTGTGCGCTCGCGCATTTGTTCGGTCTACGCAATCAGCTTACAGCGACTTTGGCTGCCATGTCTGTGTTCAATAATGAGTGCAGGGCGATGCGAATACCCGGGTTTTTCTTTTCCAGCTTTTGCAGTTCACTGCGCTCCCAATAGACGTAGTTTGGAGCGCCGGAGACTTTGACTGTGGCGCTGGCATTGCTTTTCAAGAAGTAAGCGACTTCACCAATGAAAACGCCTTCCGGCAGAGTGAAGGTTCGACCTTGCTTTTCAACATTCACAGTGCCACCCAAGACATAGTAGAGCCGATCAACGGGTTCGTTTTCGGTCGTCAGTGTTGCATTACGGTGTTCCCAATGGGCGATTTTTAACATGCGGCGAAATTCGCCAGGCGTCATTGTGTTGAAGCGATCGCACAACCGCTTTTCGGCGCCGGTCATGTTGAAGGTTGTACGCTGTAGCAAAATTCGCACAGTCACAAACAAGTTTGCTGCACCCAGCACCAAGCTCCAGAAAATGGCATCCCAGAGCGGAATTTCCGGTACGAAATAATAGTAGCCAATATAAAGCGCGGTGGCGATGAGAACGAGTATGCGCAACATCAATTGATCGCGCACCAAAAACGCGATCACGTATAAAAGGCTGGCCATATGAACCAGAACTGCTGCGTTGTTTAGAATAAAGTCCATATGTGGAACTCTGCGTCATACCCTGCCGTTCAACGTGCTTTGACATGAATGAAGGGTCAAGTGATGTTCCTTACGCCCCAAACACGCCAGTGCA
>CALHHQ010000079.1 GCA_938030645.1 uncultured Rhizobiaceae group bacterium | reverse complement strand
TTGTCTTCGCGGGCGAAGGTGAGGGCAGGGTTGGGGAACAATTGTTCTTTGATGATGGCATAAGTTGGAATGGACTGAACGACGTGTCTTCGGTTTTGGAAATGAAACTGCATTGGGGTGGTGATATCGTTCGCTGCGAATTGCCTCGCACTCAAAACACCATCGGCTTCAAAAGTATAACGGCTTCTCTCAGACACGGTGATGGGCGAAATTTCGAAATTAGTTACATTCAAGAAGGGTCGTCAGCATGACAACACTCAAAGGCAAAACAATATTCATGTCTGGTGGATCGCGGGGGATCGGATTGGCCATTGCCCTGCGTGCAGCACAAGATGGGGCGAATGTGGCCATTGCAGCAAAAACTGCTGACCCGCACCCGAAATTGCCAGGCACCATTTACACAGCCGCTGATGAAATAACCGGTGCAGGTGGTCAGGGACTGCCGTTGCTTTGTGACATTCGAGAAGAAGAACAGGTTGCTGCAGCTGTGGATGCGACGGTGGAAAAGTTTGGTGGTATTGATATTTGCATCAACAACGCTTCCGCCATTCAACTGACGCCAACCGAAATGACGGATATGAAGCGTTTTGATTTGATGCATCAAATCAATACACGGGGCACGTTTTTGGTTTCAAAATTGTGCATTCCCCATCTGAAAAAGTCAGACAATCCGCACATTCTAAATTTGGCGCCGCCGCTTGATATGTCGCCGAAGTGGTTTGCGCCCCATGTGGCTTACACGATGGCAAAATACGGTATGTCTATGTGCACGCTTGGTATGGCAGCTGAATATAAGAAGGCTGGCGTGGGCGTGAACTCCCTTTGGCCGCTCACCGCAATTGATACGGCTGCGGTTCGCAATCTTTTGGGTGGTGATGCTGTGGCTAAAATGAGTCGCAAGCCAGAAATAATGGCGGATGCTGCCCATGCAATCCTGACCAAATGCGGAAGCGATTGCACTGGTCATTTCTTCATCGACGAAGAAGTGTTGCGCGATTCTGGTGTTACAGATTTTGACCAATATGCCCATGAGCCGGGCGGCCAATTGGCGGGTGATTTCTTTGTGCCAGATGAGGTTTTTGACCGTGTTCCAACAAAAGTTTTGCGTTCATACAATTGATATAAAATCATTTTTTTAATCTGAATGATTTATGAACGTGTTATTCCAAATGCGTTCATGCGCAATAGATCATCTTGCTTCCATCAGCCACAACGCCCCTCACAAACGGCTGAAAAAGATCAAACAAGGAGATCATCATGTTTACGAAACTCATCAAAGCAGCCGCACTTGCAGGAACAATCGCATTGGGTGGCGTCGCCGCAACAACTGGTACAGCAAGCGCGCAGAGTGCAGCTTATTTCGGCGCTGGATCAGGTATTTCAATCCACTTTGGCAGCGGCCCCCGCTTCGGTTATCACCGTGGTCACCGTCACGGATATTACAACCGTTGCAACCCGCGCAAAGCATTGCGTAAAGCTCGTCGCAAAGGAATCCGTCGTGCCTACATCGCTCGTGTGAGTGGTCGTGGTGTGGTTGTTAAGGGCCGCAAGTGGGGCGATCGTGTCCGCATGGGATTTGCAAACAACCGCCGTTGTTCAGTTCGTTTCATTTACGCCCGTTAAACAGCGCAAATTCCCAGCGAACACTGCAAAACCCGGCGTTCAGAACGCCGGGTTTTTCTACTGTTGCAGTTCCCAAGTGACGTTCACTGTCACCGAATAAGAATTTTCTCCAGCCGCGATTGGCACAGCATCACTCGCAGCTTCTATGCGTGCGGCTCTTGCAAATGCCTTGGGGCGCGGACGACCCCGGTTCTGCTCGGAAATAAGCACAATCTTCCCGAGACCCACACCAGCTTCTGTCGTAAGAGTTTTGGCTTTGGCGATGGCGCGTTGCATGGCGTTTTTGCGAGCTTCTTCTACCGGCGCATCTGAGTTGCTGTTTGTGAACTGAACATTGCCACCGTTGTTCACGCCAAGTGACACAGACTGATCCAGAATTGTTCCCAAGTCGTCCAAATTGCGAATGCGAACAGTGAGGGCGTTGCTGACATTGTATCCAACAATCTCGGGTGGTTTCTGCTCACCAGTTTTGGATGGCTTAGAGTATTGGTATTGCGGATTGATGTTAAAGTTGGATGTTTGAAGATCACGTTCTTCGACACCAGCTTCTTTCATAGCATTGAGCACTTGAGACATAGCTTCGGTATTGGCACTCAAAGCCTCGCGCGCTGTCTTTGCTTGGCGCAAAACGGATAAATTCAAAATTGCCATATCGGGGGCGATTGAGGATGTTCCAGTGGCAGACACCGAAATTCGCGGTGAGACTTCTTTGGTTTGAGCTTTCAATTGAGTGGCTCCCATTGTGAGTAAAGAAATGCCGATGGCAGCAACGAACGCATGTGTTTTAAATGTCATTTGGGTCTCTAAAATTGGTAAAATGAAATTCGTTCTCGAACCTAAATTCGCAGTTGGGAGCAAATAAGGCAATTTATATTGCCTCATGCGCCATAGGCTCTTGTTGAACCGTAAAATTTGAGATAGCTGATGCGGAAAGGGCCTGTAGCTCAGTTGGTTAGAGCCGACCGCTCATAACGGTCTGGTCGGGGGTTCGAGTCCCTCCGGGCCCACCATTTCATTCAGTACTTTAACATAGATCAGTGACAGGAAGCGGTTGTTGGGGTTTTTTGGGGGAGGCATCCTTCAAAGCGGACAATTAACAGAATGTTCAAACAGAATGTCGTTGTGCCATGATCTATGCAGACAACCATTTATCGTAGTCAGATACCAGTAAATGCTTTGGCTCGACATCTTCTTCAATATCCGCAAATCTTCCAATTGGTTGTTCGAAGATGTTGTCAGTCAAATCATCGTTGACGGTAGAAACCTCACCGATCAGCACATCCCCGCCTTCGCCCCAGAATTTGTGCCAGTTGCCAGGATGGAGGGTAACGCTTTCACCTGGAGCAAGCAGCAGGACTTCG
>CALHHQ010000078.1 GCA_938030645.1 uncultured Rhizobiaceae group bacterium | reverse complement strand
CCCTAAAAGAAGAAGTCTGAGCTATCGATCAGGTTGTGATCGAAGTTTGTGAGGGTTATTTGATCGCCGGCCAGCCCGTTAAACGTTAGCACGGTGTTGGTCCCCTGATCTGTCACAATCACATCTGAAAAGCTCAGGCTCAAACCCCGAAGGTCTAGAATGTCTGTACCATTGGTGAACTGACGAACAGAATCCTCACCAAATCCAGCCGTTGAGAATATCACCCGATCTTGAGCACTATCATTGCCCAAAAACAGCGTGTCATTGCCCTGCCCACCAGTCAGCCAATCTGCACCATTGTATCCATTGAGAACATTGTTCCCATTATCACCGGTCAGACGGTCATTGCCACCATTGGAGCCCACAAGGTTTTCAATCCCAAAGAGTGTGTCGCCCGATGCATCCCCCTGAGATGCGGTGCCTGCCAGAAGATCTATATGAACTCCGTTGGTGGAAGAGAAATAGCTGGCCGTATCTCCAACAGCAGTGTTCGTGCCACCATTGATAATATCGCCGCCCAAACCACCAATCAAAGTGTCATCGCCTGCATCACCAAACAACTGGTCTGCATTCGTAGCACCATTCAAAACGTCGTCACCGCTGCCACCCACAAGTATGTTCGTGAGGTTCGACCCCACCAAAATATCCCCTTGCTCAGACCCTGTAATATTCTCAATTGAATACAAGAAATCGCCCTGCGCATCACCACCACTACCTATTGTTCCAGCACGAGCATCTACTCCAACAGTTGAACCAAGATAACGCGCTTCATCAACGCCAGAGCCGCCATTAAGATAGTCAGCACCTGCCCCACCAGTAAGAACATCATCACCCAACTGACCAAGCAGAAGATCATTGCCGCTCAAGCCATTCAAAGTATCACTGCCTGAAAAGCCATTGAGAACATTGGCGTTACTATCACCCGTCAAAGTGTCGCCGTGAACAGAGCCAAACAAATTCTCAACATCAACTAAAATATCGCCCGTTGCATGGCCACCACTCGCGGTGCTTACATTAAGATTGACCACAACCGCTGCATTCGAGTTAGAATAAGACGCTGTATCGCCAATGCCTTCAACAGCAGAAGCCCCAATTACATCGTTCGATCCACCGTCAATAAAATCAGCACCAGCTGCCCCAATCATCAGATCGTTGCCAGCACCGCCGGAAATGAAATCGTCGCCGTTAGAGCTGAGAAAAGTGTCATTCCCACCAAGCCCAAATAGAATATCAGCAGCACCCGTGCCCACCAATGATTCCGAAGCACCAGTCCCCGCAGACAAACCGTATGTCCCATCACTGAAGGTCAGGGATTCAATATTGGACAATGTATCTGTTCCATCGGATCCATTATTGTCCGTCACAGAAACAGTGCCTGAACCCGCATTCGCACTAACCGTGTAACCGGCAAAAACGCCCGAATAAACGGCCGTATCAACACCTGCGCCGCCATCAATCGTATCATCGCCAGCATTGCCGCGCAATTCATTGGCAACAGCGTTACCAGTCAGGACATCATTGCCACTTCCACCAGTCGCATTCTCGATGATGACACCAGTCTCACCGCCTGAATTTGAAATCGCATTTGTAAAGTCTGCGGCAATCGTGAAGCCGCCATAAATACCATCGGCTGAACTTACGAAACCGCCGCCACCGACTTCATTTTGAAGCGTCGCAGAACGCAAATCTATCGTCGCATCTATTGACCCGGTATATTCAATCGTATCGACGCCGCCAGTGTCCCAAATCGCTTCAAAGAAAGTTCCAAACACATTTGACGTTGGCAGGTAGTAGACATCATCACCAGAGTTTTGGTTTGCTTTTGCGCCATAGAGATACTGTATGGCTGCAATATCGAAGGCCATTGGGCCCGCCATATACCCGTAGTTGTAAACTTCGCCAGAAATCAGTGGCCGAGAAATTTCGCCAGACACATATGACATGATTGTGTAAACGTCTTGATTAAGTTGGTTTGACCCTGAATCAGACGAATTAGAGACACCTGGGAACTCGTGTGGATCTGCACACTGGCTGCAACAGCATCCATCGGAATGAGAATGATCGAGACCAAGAGCGTGGCCTATTTCATGTACAAGTGTTGCGTAGCCAAATCCACCAACACTCAAACCTCCATTGGAACTATCGTCCCAACCAAATCCATTGGTGTTGTATTCCCCAGATAGATTAACGTTGTGCTGCACTATAGTGGGGCTGTCGTAGTCGATGATCAAACCATGGACACCTAGGTCCCCCTGTTGGGAGGAAAAATAGAGCGACTCCGTTAAGTCCGCATTGGATGATGTGGTCTGAGTGAACGTCAGGTTGGCAACCGAAGACCACGAGTCAAGCGCATCGATGAATGCATTTTTCTCGATTGTGCTCCAAGCTCCGCCCGAACCTGTGTTATCGAACCTATAAGATAGAAAATTGCTCTGGTGTTTTGCACCCACCAAAAGGGCATTCACGTACTCATTGCTTGTCCAATTTGCCAAAATATTGTCCCTAAATATGTCCGACTCAACGCAGAGATATACTTAGTTGGCTAATGTTTGCGAAATGTGGCGCCACAAAGAGGTTTTATGGCTAAAAAAGTGTTGCCGAATCCACCAACAGATTCTCATTCCAAATCTGAGTGGCAAAACCAATCGCCATAACGAACATCGAACTTGCACAACACGTCTGGCAATCGTCCCTTCTATTCAAACCACGCGATGTCATAGGTCGAAGCTTCTCCGAAGCTTTCGCCCTTTAGGAACGCGCGTTTCATGATGTTCCAAGACGTGAAGGGCATGAGCCATAAAGGTAGGGGGTCGCGCCATGCAAAATTCACTTCTTTTGCGGTGGCGAGAATGCGTATTTTTTTCAGGAACTGGTCGCGTCTGAAAGCTGCCACCTGCGTTTCGGTCAGGCTTGGGTAGAATTGCTGCATTATTGTGTGCGGCTTCAAATCCAAATCAGAACAACGCTCTGGATCTAGAATTGCATTCGCGATGCTTTTTGGTTCAACAAAGTGAATGCCACTCGTTGCGCGGGGGTTGCATTCTATAGCTCGTGGTTGACCGCTGGGGTCTTCTATAAAGTCAAACGAAATAAACCCTGAATAATTGGAGTGTTTCACAAAGCTGGAAATCCAATTTTCAATGTCAGCTTCTTCATTTAATTTTTCAAACGCCACAGCAACCGTTCCAGACAGTATGGCTGCGCGATAGACCACACTTCCGATGACACGTCCTTTATGTGCGATGGAAAATGAACTTTTCAACGCGCCACCCAAAAACGATTGAACAACGCTTGCCGAAAGTTCCGACGCCGTGGGCAGTGTATCTCCCTGTTTGCAAATTTGAAGTCCCTGCCCTGAACATGTGCACACGGGTTTGATGACATAGTCTTCCGACTGCGCCAATTCTTCAGCCTCTTTCGTGCCCAGCAGATGCGTTTGTGGAACGACCAAATCGTAACTCTCAGCCAGTTTTATAAAACGCGATTTATCGTGCATAAGGCGCAGGGATTCATGGGGCATCGAAAACAATGCGACACCGTCAGGCAGTTTGTCTTCGATCAAAGTGGCATGCAGTGCCTCTTCAGAGATCGGAACCACAAGCGACACATTCTCTGAGCGAATGACGTTCAGTAAGTCTTGAACATAAGCTTCTTGATCGTCGTTGGGTGAGGTCACGGCAAAGCATTTTGAAACGCTTCGCGACACCCGCGCCAAATGCCATTGCGACGGTTCTGCAATAATCACCCGCCAGCCAGCCCCATGCAATGCAACGGCAACATCAAGCGCTTTGGGCAAGCGACCAAGAGTAAGCAATGCGATCTTCTGCAAAACGGAAATGACCTATCGAACGGTCTGCGCATCAGGCGCAAGTTTAGATGATGATGCTCGACCACGACGCATGACTTTACGTTGATGATATAGGATCAAGGAAACACCAGTCACCAGTGGTATCGCCCACAAAACGGGGCTCAAAGCAGCCTGAGGCATGAGTCGCACAGCGCCAAATGCCAAGAAGGCCGTGTAAACCGAAATACCAGCACCAACCAGCGCTTTAATATGTTCAAGCAACCAGTCTTTTGGACCCGGTTTTGCCTTCATGAGGAACCACATGTTGGTCCCAACCGTTGCGAACCCGACAAAGGATATTCCGATCATCAAAACCTGATTGATCATCACGCCCTGAACGAGACAGTTTGCTGCAGCACCAGCGACAAGAACCTGAAGCCAAAGATTGCGCCACTCCCAGTTCTTGTTGTGATCTCTTTTGTTGACACCAGCAAGCCATCCAAACCAAGCCAAGTTGATCGTCAACAAGGCGAGATACAACATCATCCAACCGAATATCCCACGGATCAACGCAACATCATCAAGTGCTGGGTGGGTTGCCGCCGGCGCAATGAGAGTAGTACTTGCTATACCAATCGCCACACAGCCCGTGATCAACATGCAATAGGTGAAAACACGCCCAAACCGCACGTGTTTGCTTCCACCTTTCTGGCTGGAAATTGGCACCCAAAAAGTCACAAGTCCAATCGCGCCACTGACAATGTGACAGGCCACCAGAATGTGAAAAACATCTACAGTCATGGATGCCGTTTGTTTGCCTTGGTACAATGATTGGCCGAATGATCAGGCAAATGAGGGTCAAGCGTCAAGTCTATGGACTTAAAAAATTGTCAGTCTAAATTGACACAACACGATGAATGGCTGTGCCAAAAGAACCTGATTTGAATGCTTGATACGCCAACCCCAAAATCTGATTTATTTGTTCCCCCTCGCCCAAAGTCTATGGGACCTTTGTCAGCATTGTTGAGAGCTGGAATTACGGGAGACAGTAATCTTATTGGCCTGCTGCCGAAGCAAGCCTACACCATGAAAATTGGAAATCTTGGGTACTCAAGGCGATCAATCGTGATCATCAATGACGCGGATAAAGTGCGCTCCATTCTCACAGATCCGACCGATATTTATCCAAAGAACGACTTGATGGTCGGTGCCTTGGCGCCCCTTGTTGGCGATTCTATTTTTGTCTCCAGCGGCGACACTTGGCGGCGACAAAGGGCAATGGTTTCGCCTGCATTTTCTCATATGAAATTGTCGTCTGCATTCAAGTCCATGCAACTGGCAGTCGATAATTACGAAACCATAATTGATGAGAAGGCAAAACACGGCGAAAGTTTCTCACTGGATTTGGCCATGAGCCATCTCACTGCAGATATTATTTGCAGGACAGTATTTTCTACTCCGCTAAAGGGCGAAACGGCTCAAGAAGTCTTCAACGCATTCACAATATTCGAGCGCAGCGTTGCCCATGTGGAAATTCGACGTTTGATCATGGACCCTGCTTGGAGCGATATTCCACAACACGATCATGTTTTAGATGCCTGCAAACGGATCCGCACCCAATTGGGCCAATTGGTCGACGACCATTTGAAAGAAAACGCGGATTTTGAGGACATCGCTGCAGACATTATACTGGCCGAAGACAAAGAAACGGGCGAAGGATTCTCACGCAAAGAACTGATTGATCAACTCGGTGTCTTCTTTTTGGCGGGGCATGAGACAACAGCCAGCGCACTGACATGGGCGTTTTTTGTACTGGCCACACGTCCAGAAATAGCAAACCGAATTCGTTTGGAAGTGAGCGAAGTCACACAAGGTGAAAGCCTCGATTTCCAGCACATCCGAAACCTGCATTTCACGCGCTCGGTTTTTAAAGAAACGTTGCGGCTCTATCCACCCATCACTTTCATTCCACGCGTTGCGGCCGAAGCAACTCAAATTGGCAACCGGAAAATCAAGAAGGGCGCGATGATTATGATCGCCCCTTGGGTCATCCATCGCCACCACGACTATTGGGAAAATCCGGACAGTTTCGACGCTGACCGCTTCATGCCCGAACGGGAGCATGAGATAAAACCCAATACGTATATGCCCTTTGGCTTGGGTCCGAGGGTTTGCGTCGGCGCAAACTTTGCAACGATCGAAGCCACATTGATTTTGGCACGCTTGATCAATCGCTATGATTTTGAAGTTCTAGAGCCTGAAAAAGTGCGCCCTGTGGCAAGACTGACAACACGGCCTGCTGAGCAAATTCAAATGAGGGCAACCAGACGGCAGACATAAAAAAACCGCCAATGTCATACGACACTGGCGGTCTCAAAATGTCTCTTTAAAAGCCTATTCAGCAGGCTTCGAGAATGTTTTCAAATAGGCAATCACGTCTGCGCGCTGCTCATCTTTCTTCAACTTAAAGGCCATCTTCGATTTGGCTTTTTTGTCATCCAGCTTTTTGCGAAGATATTTCTTCGGGTTTTTCAAATAGGCAAAAACTTCCTCGTCTGTCCAAACCAAACCAGCTTCACCGGCAGCAACAATGCTTTTGCCGTATTTGAAACCTTCAACAGAGCCTGCTGTACGACCAAAAAGATCATTGAGAGGTGGGCCAACTTTTGCTTTCGCATCTGGGCCAACCATGTGGCAGGACGCGCATTTCTTGAAAACTTTTTCGCCCTTTACAGGATCACCTGACGAGTGAGCATCAGCAAAAGCTGACATTGAAAAAGATGCAGCAGCCGCAAAAACAGCAATACCCATTGATTTCTTGAACATTAATTTCTCCCGATTTCTCATTTGCCCGAATATCCACTCACAAAAAAGCACATCTTCAGACCGCTGGCCACACTGTAACAGAACTATGGCCGAAGATTGACGCCAGATTGTCGCATCATGCCTTCCACCTTAATCGTAAATCCCAAACATGAAAGACAAATGCACCTGCTAGTGATAATCCGATCCAAACTGCGCCCATTGATGACAAGGCCGCGTATAGGCAAATCGCGAAGCAAGCTCCTGCTCCCAAAAAACTTACGATTTCAGACAGGTTCAAACCTTTGGAATTGCGGTTCCAAATGATCGCAAGTGCGATCCCTTCCACAAAGAGAACAGCTAGAACCAGCAGCGCTACATATGGAGAAGACACAAATTCTTGAAACATTTCGGTTCGCGCCTGTTGTCTTTACGTTCTGGCCAACCCTAGAAGATGTCCGAGGTCTTTGAAGAACACGCGTATGTGCGCCATCGGTTCTTTGCGCACCAATTTCTTGTGCATGTAACTTTCCCAAGTGAGACGTTGCACGTCTTTGTCTTCGCAAATTTTGACGAACCGTTCACGACGGCGATCCCCTCCGTACCAAAAATATTGAAGTATGCCCAAAACCCAAAAGACCTTGCCATGTTCTTTCATGAACAGGCGTCGCGCAGATGCAAGATGCTTTGCTTCACCCGTCATCAACGCTTGATGAACACTGTCAGCAACCATTCGGCCGCACGCCATTGCGTAGTAAATGCCTTCGCCAGATGCAGGTGCAACCACACCAGCAGCATCACCTGTCACGATGATGTCACGCCCATTGTCCCAACGCTTCATTGGCTTCATCGGAATTGGAGCACCTTCGTGACGAACCAGTTTGGCGTCTTGCAAATCAGTTGCACCCCGCAAATCAGCTACCGCGTTGCGCAATGAGAACCCCTTTTTCGCCGAACCAACGCCGATGCTTGCCGTATTTCCATGGGGGAACACCCACGCATAGAAGTCAGGTGACAGCTTGCCTTGATAATAGACATCACAGCGGGTTTCATTGTAATGCCCGTTGTCATTGGCCGGAATGATGTCATCGCCAATTTCCACGATCTCATGGTAGGCGAAAACACTCTTCGGCGTCTTTTGATTGGGCAGGCCTTGCTTGGCCACTTTGGACCGCGCGCCATCGGCACCGATCACAAATTTGGTCTTGATCTGAACTTCGTCACCGTCTTCGTTCAAATACATGATCGTCGACAATCCCTCAGGGTCGCGAGACAGTGTTTTGAATGTTCCAGTTCTGCGAACTGCGCCCGTTTCAGTCGCGCGAACACGCAACCACTCATCAAATGTTTCTCGATTGACCATCCCCACGAAACCATTTTCGATTGGCATATCCACGCCTTTACCGGACGGCGCAATCATTCTGGCAGAGCGAATACGCGCGCAAATCATGTGATCGGGAATATCAAAATCGGCAATCGCACGTGGGGGGATCGCGCCACCACATGGCTTAATGCGCCCTGCTCTGTCCAACATCAAAACGTTGACGCCTTTTTGCGCCAAATCACAGGCAGCAGTCGCACCAGATGGACCTCCACCAACAACGACGACGTCAAACACTTCAGTGGTATTGAGATCAATCATAACGGTCCTATTCCGCAGGTTGAAGACCAGAAGGTCTGACATCAGTTGGTGTGGAGTTCTGCACAGACCGCGCCCCGCCAATGGCAGCTTGCGGTGCAACTTTGAATGCGATGATCGCAGACACAACAAACAGAATTGCTTCGCCTGTGAAGATCGCCGTGTAAGCGGTGACGGATGAGCCAAAGGCCAGTTGGGCAAGATCGATTGCGACTGTTCCAAGGAAGCCACCTAAACCGAACGCCACAGCTTGTGCAGCACCCCACAAACCCATGCGCGTTCCTTCGCGCTTGGCTTCACCATGGTTGGCTAATCCCATCATTGAACCAATGGCCGCCACAGCAAATGCACCATTGGCCAACCCCAGACAAAACACGTTCAATCGCAATGGCCATGAAGGACCATATCCAGATGATATAGCCAATCCCACAAAGGCGACGGCAGAAGCCAAACAGCCACCAACAGCCCAAAACCGCATTGAGCCAAAGCGGTTCCCGCCAATCGCACTTCCGGCGATGGCCACCATAATCATGCCCGCCATAACGCCGCCGTTTTGAACACCGGCCAATTTGGTTGATTCACCCGGCGTGAAACCGAAGACAAGGCCAGCGAACGGTTCCAAAATCAAATCTTGAGCGCTATACGCCAACATTGAAACAAATACGAAAATCGTGAACTGGCGCGCTTTAGGTTCTTGCCAAACATCCTGAAAAGCTTTGCGAAATGCAGGGCGCTCGGTCTTAGGCAAGGCTTTTACAGAAGAGGTCGTCACTGTGCCTTCCAATCCCCAAATTGCCACCACAGCCAAAATGAAAGCGATGACCGAAACTGAAGAAGACACCATGACCAGTCTTGCAGGTGTGTACGGATCTAATTGAGCACCAGCCGCGATCGCCGTGATCACAAAACCGGCAATCATCATAATCCAAACAATGGATGCTGCTGCTGGACGTCTCTCGGGCGCAACCCGCGTGGCCAAAAGCGTGAGCAATGACGTGCCTGATGCGCCAACACCGATGCCAATCATAGCAAAGGCCAGTACCGAAATGGCCAGCCCTACGTAAAACATGCTGCCCATGAGTGCGGTGCCCAGCGCTGCCAAAGCGCCACCAATAGCCAAAATGGCCATACCACCAACAATCCAAGGGGTGCGACGACCACCAACATCGGAGCCATATCCCCAACGGGGACGCGTCATTTGCACTGCATAATGAAACCCAACCAGCGCGCCGGGAAGCATGGCCACAAGACCGTATTCAACAACCATGATGCGGTTAAGCGTAGATGTGGTCAAAACAACGATTGCACCCAATGCGGTTTGCACCAAGCCAATGCGAATAATTCCAAACCATGAAAGTGGTGACAAGGCACTCATTGAACCGTGCTCACAATCGAACCAACGCCAAAGGCGCTGACCAACATTCCAGCCACATAAAGTGTCACGCCGAACAGATTGTAGAAAGCTGCATTTTTGCGAGGATTAGACATGATTGAGAGACCATCGAGCAAATATTTAAACATGAAGCCAATCTGCGCAACCAATAGCCCTGCAATGATCAATGAATGTGTTGGCAAACCCCAGTTGTACAACAGAACGCAGACCACCACTTGCGGGAGTGCCATAACAACACTTGCGATGCGCGCTGCATTTTCTGCACCATGCAAAACCGGAAGTGTTTTGACAGCCATTTTTCGGTCACCGGCGATCGACTTGAAATCGTTGAGGGTCATGATTCCATGCGCACCAAAGCTGTAGAGCACAGCCAGTGTCACAACGCGCCAATCAGGCCAACCGCCTGCCAGCAATGCGGCACCTGTGAACCAAGCCAAACCTTC
>CALHHQ010000077.1 GCA_938030645.1 uncultured Rhizobiaceae group bacterium | reverse complement strand
CTCGATAAGGCACTGGCCTCTTTCTATTCCGATTGATAGACAGGCATTCTGTATAAGCAGAGTTCTCAATTTACAGTGTGATGCCCAATGGGACTTCTGACCCTCGCAATAGTTATCGACGCCGTTTTCGGTGATCCCGATTGGTTGTGGAAGCGTATCCCGCATCCGGTTGTGTTGTTTGGTCGTGTGATTTCCTTTGTTGAAGCCAAACGAAAGCTTTGGTCTTTGGATCAATTGGGTGTTGACCAAGGGCAGAAACCTGATTTTTTTGCTGGCATCTTCGTTGTGGCGGTGCTTGCGGCCGTATCGCTGTCTGTGACCGCCCTTGTCTATTGGATTGGGTGGATTTCTGTATGGCTAAGTTGGTCTGTCGAGTTGCTCATTGTTGTTACACTGATCGCCCAAAAGAGCCTTTATGACCACGTGAAACGTGTTGCGATTGCTTTGCGAAATGATGGTGTTGAAGGTGGGCGTGCAGCGGTCTCTATGATCGTCGGTCGTGATGTTTCACGCTTGGAGGAATCAGGTGTCAGCAAAGCTGCGATTGAAAGTCTTGCAGAAAATTTTTCAGATGGGGTGGTTGCACCAGTGTTTTGGTATGCCGTTTTGGGGCTTCCGGGCATCCTTTTTTACAAAGCTGTGAACACTGCAGATTCTATGATCGGGCATCGCAATGAGAAATATGAACAGTTTGGCAAAGCATCTGCAATCATCGACGACTGGTTGAATTGGCCTGCAGCGCGATTATCTGCCGGTTTGGCGTGGTGGGCGACTTTTGTGCATCAAGGTTCGAAACGCAGTGACACGCTTTTCAAAACGGTACGAGCCGATGCGCCGCACCATCGCTCACCCAATGCAGGTTGGCCTGAAACGGCGTTTGCTGCGGCGTTAGAAATTTCGTTGGGTGGGGATCGAAATTACGGATCAGAACAAGTCAGTGCGCGAAAACTGAACGCCGATGGGCGAGATGAATTGCAAGTTGATGACATAGATCGGGCGTTGCGATTTTACTTCACCTGCTGCTTTACGCTGTTCTGTCTCAGCGCATTGGGTTGGTTGTTCTTCCGTTAGTAAAGTCTAAGCGTTCTCGGTTGCACGAGCCCGCTTTTTGCGCGGGTTTTTGCGCGACACAGGTGCAGGCTTGCGAACTTCGCTGGTTTTGTTGTTCTGTTTGGCGGCTGATGCTTTGGCCGGTTTCTTCGGTTTTGTCTTTTTTGTTTTTGCTTTGGACGGTTTTTCAGACACTGCATCAGGCGGTGACATATCGAAAGTCTGCATTTCTGCTAGAACTTTCTTCTTGATGAGGCGAGGCAGTTTCACCTTGGCTTCTGGGTGTTCTACGATTTCAACAATTTTGCGCACCATGTCGCTATCACTGTTGGTCAGGGCATGGATGATGGTGAAATGGTTGGCATCTTCAACAGAGACATAATTGGTTGGGGTGCCGAGCATCGACCAACGGTCAGCAAGCTCACGGCTTTGTCGGTGGTATTCGTTGGATTCATCTGCACCAACCCAAGCTTCGAATTTTTGAATAGCTTCCGGAACCCAATCCACTGGGCTGGCGGCAGATGCTTGGTCCACATCCATTTGTACTACATCATTCACTGGGGTGTGGAGAATGGGGAGCAGGTCGTAAAGCCCTGAAATGCCCATTCCGGCAGCGACCAAGTCTTCGGGTAGGTCGTGGTGTATGCCTTCCCAATCGGTGGCCATCATGCAGGCTGCTAAATGCCCGCCAGCGGAGTGCCCCACAACTGTGATTTTTTGCTTGTAGGTTTGATACAAAACCAAAGAGGCGCGGCGCAATTCGTTGATGATGCCGTTGATCTGAATATCAGGACACAGAGTGTAGGACGGCATGGCGACCGCGATACCATGCTCCAACAATCCGCCAGCCATATGGCTGAACGCCGTCCTGTCCATGCTTTTCCAATAACCACCATGGATGAACATAACGATTGGAGCTTCACGATTTTCATCTGGCCAGTAAATATCCATCTGATTGCGTTCAGCAGGACCGTAGGCAAGATTATAGTCTGCAACCAAACCTTCGCGTTCGCGAAAGTTCGCAGAGTCTTCCAGATAGCCTTCCAGCAATTGTGCTGCGTTGGCGACGCGACCTGAGTTGTCATATTCAGATGGATAGTCGATTTCGGTAGACATGATTTTGGCCGTAGTTGCGCTTGCTCTCAATCTACACGGTTCGCCAATGCACGTTCAAGGTTTGGTGTTGCATCCACAAGCTCTTTTGCTGCTTGGGATTTCGGCGCTGTGAACACATCGGTGACAGGACCATGTTCCACGATCTCACCAGCATCCATCACCATTACTTCATCACAAATCGCACGAACTACGCCGAGATCATGGCTGATGAACAGATATGTCAAATCCAACCGCTCGCGCAGATCCGCCAATAGATCCAACACTTGCGCTCGAATGGACACGTCCAGTGCTGAAACAGGTTCATCTGCGACGATGAGGGCAGGGCGCGTAATTAGGGCCCGCGCAATGGCGAGACGCTGCCGCTGTCCGCCAGAGAACTCATGGGGATACTTATCAAGAGCGGTGTCGTTCATTCCCACCTCTGACAATGCCGACCGCACTCGATCTCTTCGATCCGATTTTGACAGTTCTGGTTCCAGATAAAGTGGTTCAGACACCAGCCGTTCCACACGATGCCGTGGATTGAAACTGGCGAAAGGATCTTGAAACACGACTTGCACATTGCGTCTGGCTTGACGCATTTCTTCACCTTCTACGTTCGCCAAATCGTGGCCCAAAAAATTCACATTGCCTGATGTTGGTTTATCGAGGCCAAGCACAATGCGGGCGAGGGTGGATTTTCCGCAGCCTGATTCCCCAACCAATCCCATGCTTTGGCCTTTGAACAATTCGAAATTTACGCCCTTCACAGCGCGGAAAGGCTTTTCTCTCTGAAAGAGCGATTTTCGTGCAGTTGGGTAGTCGCGCACAATATCCCGTGCCTTCAGAATTGGGATCGATCCGTTCGACTTCTGCTCGGCGCTGAGGACCGGGGCAGAATTGCGCTGTGGAACGTGGGTCGACGCTTTGGCCAGTTGGGCTGTGTAGGGATGGTTGAGCTTGCGCAACACATCACCCGTAGGGCCTGCATCAAGCACTTCGCCATTCCGCATAACAACAATATCGTCCGTCACTTCAGCAACCACAGCGAGATCGTGACTGATCAGAATGAGGCTCATGCCAGTCTCGTCAACAATGCTGCGCAAGAGGTTGAGAATCTGCGCTTGTAACGTGACGTCTAAAGCTGTGGTTGGCTCATCTGCAATCATCAATGACGGTTGTTGGGCGCAGGCCATGGCGATCATAACGCGTTGGCGTTGTCCACCTGAAAGTTCATGGGGATATCGACTGAGTGGAAACCGAGACACGGGAAGTCCGACTTTTTCCAACGTCTCGATCGCTCGGGTCTCAAGTTCGCTTTTTGAAAGGTCTGTCGAATTGCGTATTGCTTCGCAAACCTGCGCTCCGATTGTGTGGACGGGATTGAGCGCGGTCATAGGTTCTTGAAATATCATTGATATTTCTTGGCCACGCACGCGCTGCATTTCTTCTTCGTTGGCTTGCAAAATGTCCTTCCCTTTGAGAAGGATTTCGCCATCAATGGCTGAACCATCGGGCAGCAATTGCATGGTGCTGAGCGCAGTCAGGGATTTGCCTGAGCCAGATTCCCCCACAATGCCCAAAATTTTCCCGGCACCAACCGAAAGGTTCACATCATTCAGTATCGGTGTGCCGGAAATGGACAAGGTGAGATTTTTGATGTCCAGCATCAGGTTCGATCCTTGGCGATGCGTGGGTCAAGAACATCACGCAGACCATCGCCTAATAGGTTTAAACCCAAAACCGTGATGACAATCGCCACGCCAGGAAAGATTGCCATATGGGGCGCAAAACTCATCATGGTTTGAGCTTCATTCAACATCTTACCCCAAGACGGAAACGGAGGTTGAGTGCCGAGGCCCACATAAGCCAGACCAGCTTCTTGCAAGATACCCAATGCAAAGGCGATTGTGCCTTGCACGATCAAGAGGTTGGTCATGTTTGGCACAATATGTTCCCACGTGATGCGGAAAGACGATTTGCCCGCTGCACGCGCGGCCATAATGAAATCGCGAGGCCAAAGCGAAAGGGCTGCTCCACGGGCGAGACGCGCGAATACGGGAATATTGAAAATACCGATGGCAATTATCGCGTTGATTGCTCCCGGCCCAAACACGGCTGTGATCATCACCGCCGAAAGAAGAGCGGGGAAGGCGAAGATTACGTCGTTTCCGCGCATGAGCGCTTCATCTAAAAAACCACCGCGTGCTGCTGCCCAACAGCCAATGGGCACACCGACACCAATTCCCACAATCACTGCGACCAAAGCCACCGCAATTGAGTTGCGCGCACCCACCATGATCATGGAGAAAATATCGCGACCGAAGTGGTCGGTGCCAAACCAGTAAGTGGCGTTTGGAGCTTTCAGTTTTCCGCCAATGTCGAGATCGATCACGCTGTAGGGTGTCCAAATATACGACACCAAAGCCATGCCAATCACCAACGCTGAAATGAACAGGCCGATAGAAAAGCTGCGGTTGCGCAAGGCGGTCTTGAAAAACTCGGACGTGTTCATGAGGCGCGTGTCCTCAGTCTTGGATCGACCCAAACATATGCGAGGTCGACCAGCAGATTGATGACGATAATCGTCGCGACCAGCATCATCACAACGCTTTCAACGACAATGAGATCACGCAAATTGATCGCTTGAAACACAAGTCTGCCAAGACCGGGCAGGTAAAACACGTTTTCAATGATGATGGTGCCCGCCAGCAAATACGCAAATTGCAGGCCAAGGATGGTGAGAACGGGAATCATCGCATTGCGTAAAGCATGGTTCCAAAGAGTGGCTCGTTTGCTTAAGCCTTTGGCTCGGGCTGTGCGGATGTAATCTTCCCCCATTGTTTCCAATAAGGCCGAGCGTGTGACGCGGGACAGAATTGCCGCTTGGGGCAAGGCCAGAGCAATGGCTGGAAGCAGAAGAGATTTCAGTGCTGTCCAGAAACCTTCGGTCCAGCCGGGAAAGCCACCAGCAGGGACCAGTTGCAACCAAATAGCCAGCACATAAACCATCAAAAGTGCAAACCAGAAATTTGGAATCGCAATGCCGAACTGTGAGATTGCCATAACCACCGTGTCTGCAATCTTGCCGCGACGGGAAGCTGCGTAAATGCCAACCGGCAAGGCGATGATTGTTGAAAGAGCCAGTGCAATTAAAGCCAAAGGAAGGCTAATCGCTATACGGTCAGCCACCAATTCGCGCACATCGACGGAATAGGTGTAGCTGCGGCCGAAGTCGCCCACCACCATTCCTGAAATCCAACTGAAATAGCGTTCAATTGCAGGTTTGTTCAGCCCAAGGTTTTCTCGCAATGCGGCAACAGCCTCATCGGTGGCGTTGATTCCCAACATGACTTGAGCAGGATCGCCGGGGACGATTTCGAGGGCTAAAAACACGACGACAGAAGCAAAAATCAGTGTTGCAACGGCCCAAATCAGCTTTTTCAGAAAAAAGAGTAGCATTTCTAGATGGCAACACTTACGTAACGTAATGTAAGATTCGTGGAGGTTGTTATGTTTAAACTGTTTCGTGAAATCGCTGATATTAAAAACCAGGTTTTTGAAAGCCGCAAACTGGCCGCCCAAAAAGATGCTTTCATCGTGCCAACTTTGCGTGCCGTGAATATGTTCGATGGAACAAACTCACGGGCGTGCTTGGAACAGATAGACAAGGCGGCCAACGAGATTCGATCATCATTGGGCATAGGACATCCATTTCTCGATCAGTTGGACGTGACGCAAAATCATATCAAGCATTGTTTTCATTTGATGAACAAATTGGGGCGGGACGCTGGCACATCAGGGTTGTGGATCAAGCAGGATGCGCTCAACGCTTTGAAAGAATTGCAAGCTTGGTCTGATCAAGAGTTGCATGCCTACAACGAGAACGATTGGTACGAACCTTATCCGAACCAATCGTCCGTAGCGTGATCAATCGCTCCAGCTTACGCCCGTTAGGTCGTTGGCTTGCACGGGTGAGTTTTCCCATAAGCCGTTGACTTTTGCATTCCACACACCTGCCTTTGCAAGTTGGAAGAGGTAACCGTTTACGGCATCTTCTGTGATGGTTTTTTGAGCTTCGCCCATCAGCGCATAGCGTTTTTGCGTATCGGTTTCGGCGTTCAGTTTTTCCATTGTGCTTCTAAAAGCATCACTTTTGTATTGGAAGTAATAGTCGTCGCGTCCGTAAATACCAATGTCTTGAGGCTCGGTGTGAGAAACGATGGTTAGATCGTAGTCTTTGCCCTTGAATACTTCCGGCACCCAAACACCCCATTCCACGGGAATGATTTCCAACTCGATGCCAATTTTGCGAAGCTGCGATGCGATGATTTCACCTCCACGACGCGCGTAGGATGGTGGTGGTAATTTCAAAGTTGCTTTGAAGCCATTTGGATGCCCGGCCTCGGCCAATAGCTTTTTGGCGCCTTCAATATCCATCGGATACCGGCTTGTCAGGTCAACGTAAGCGGGGTGGTGTGGTGCAAAGTGTGTTCCAATTGGCGTGCCGAGGCCAAACATTGCGCCGTCTACGATTGCTTTACGATCAAGCGCATGGGCGATTGCGCGGCGCACACGCACATCGTCGAACGGAGGTTTTGCGTTGTTTGTTGAAAGAATGGTTTCCCCTTCGGTGGAGCCAATTACAACCTTGAAACGCGGGTCCGCGCGAAGTTGTGGAACGGTTTCTGGGGCGGGGAAGTTTGCAAATGCATCAACATCGCCAGCCAACATTGCTGACATGGCTGCGGCTGGATCGGATATGAATTTAAAAGTCGCTTTTTCAAGACCAGCGGCTTTGCCCCAATAGGCGTCGTTGCGGACGAGTTCAACAGATGCGCCTTTGACCCATTTGCCAAATTTGAATGGACCCGTTCCAACGGGTGCAGTTTTGTTGGTTTCTGCGCTTTCAGGCGCAACGATAACTGCATCGCCCCAACCCATGTTGAACAGGAAGTTGCCGGCAGGGGCCTTCAAAGTGATTGTAACGGTCGTTGGATTGCCAACAGCAACGCTCTCAATGCCGGAAAACAGTGCCTTCTGCGCGTTGGTGGAATCTTCGGCCATTGCGCGTTCGATGGAAAACTTCACATCTGTCGCTTCAAAGTCTGAACCGTCATGAAATTTCACGCCGCTGCGCAGCTTGAATGTATAGGTCTTGCCGTCTTCGGAAATTTCCCAGCTTTCAGCGAGGGCCGGAAGAACCTCACCCTTAGAACCGATGCGTGTCAGACCTTCATAGAGATTGGCGTAAACGACTTCATCAATTGCGGCAGGCGCTCCTGCTGTGGGATCAAGATGCGGCGGCTCCAGAACCATACCCATGTTGAGAGTGGTTTTTGCTGCCAGTGCTGATGTCACTCCAATTGCTGGCACGAGTGCAGTTGTCAGTGCTGCTGCGAGGGCAAGATTCTTAAACTTTAACATGATCGGCATTCTCCTGAAAAACTTCACAAGATTAAAGCACCGACAAATGGCTTTGTCAGCACTGCTTGATGAAAAAGATCAAAAGACAGTCTATCTGTATTCAAGTCCAAACGAGTTTTAAGCGGCGTCAGTTCGACTTCACCAATGAGCGCTGAAGCATACGAATGCGCGCACCGCGGCGACCTTCTCTTCTGTCGAACCGAGCGTGACGTTTGCGAATTGTTCTTTGCAGCCTGGAAATGGAACGGATCTGGCGTTTGCCAAAGTCTCGGCATTTGCGGGATGCGCGTGCGCGCGTGCTCTTGATTTTTTTCTCAATTTCGCGGGCATATTCGCGGCTTATACGACCGTGGGTTTGTTCATGTTTCACAACGCGGGCGTTGAATTTTTTCCAATTGTTGCGAACTTTGGTAGATGCGCCGCGGCTACCTTTCCAACGGGGGAGAGTGTAGGTGATGTTCACAATTACATCCACATTGGTCACCTTGCACTCGCGTTTGTTTACAACGGTCTTGATGTTGCGCAACTTCAATTGGGTTCGTGTGGATGCGATAGCGTGGCCAACACTACGAACCTTGGGGCCGCGACGCAAAATGGATTTAAATATTTGCGGGCCGTTCTTGCCTGAAACCGAATAATATTTGGTGCGCTCGTTGATGATCACACGGGCAGAAGCGACGTTCACCATGGTGAAAGCCAAAACAACTGTTATGGCTGCCAGCAACCGTTTCGTAAGAGTAGTCATTGTGAGTAGCCCCTCAGGTCCGCCTGTATTCCAGCCACTATGATTGCAAAATGTCGAATTTGGTCAAGGTGACAAATCGACAATGTCGAAGATTTTACCAAACGACGTTAATGATAGATGGGTCGATTGTGTTGAACTTTGAGATGCGCTTTAAGTTTGCACTCCCGCCAACAATGCGTGGGTTGCCTGCGCCATAACTTTCGCCGAAGCCACCATATCATCAATGCCAACATATTCGTCTGCCATGTGTGCAAGGTCTAGAATTCCTGGGCCATAAGCGATGCAATCGTGAAGGTGTCCGATACGGGCGATATGCTTTTGATCGTAAGTCCCTGGTGAAATCACATAGTCCGGTTCTTTGCCCAGCACCTGACGAATGCCATCCGATACGGCGTTAACGACAGGAGCATCTTGTTCGGTCATTGTTGGCAGAACTTCCATAATATCGCGAATGGCGTAGTCGAAACTCTCGCGATCGCGTTTCAACCCCTCTAGAATGTTGATCACTTCACCTTTGACGGTTGCGATGTCTTCTTCGATGAGAAAGCGTCGATCAAGAATGACACGGCAAGATTCCGCAACGTTGGCACTGGGCAAGCCAGTATAGTCTTCGGGTTTGCCGTGGCCGCCACCTTCGGATTCGCCACCATGAATTGAATTGATGTTCATGGTGGATTGTTTTGCACCTTCTGGAACAACTGGCATGTCAGTGTGCTTTTGAGCGAGTTGGGGATAGAGTTCCGTTTCAAATGAATGAAGCACTGATCCCATATGACGAATAGCGCTGTCGCCCAAAAATGGCATGGACCCATGGGCTTGGGTGCCAAAGGTTTCAATCTCAGCCCACCAAACGCCACGATGACCCAAACAAACTCTATCTTTGTTGAGTGGCTCTGGAATGATGACGTGGTCAACGCGTGGTTTTGAGAATAAGCCTTTGGAGGCCAAATAAGCGACACCGCCGAAGCCGCCGGATTCCTCATCGACTGTGCCAGAAATTTCAATAGCACCGCGAAAATCAGGATTGGTTTCTATATAGGCTTCAACAGCAATGATGGAGGCAGCCAGACCGCCCTTCATATCGCAAGCGCCACGACCATAAACTTTGCCGTCTTTTACTTCTCCACCAAATGGATCTACCGTCCAGCCGTGCCCAACCTCCACCACATCAATATGTGAGTTGAAGTGTACAACGGGGCCAGGCCCTTTGCCTTCGATGCGCGCGACAACGTTGGTGCGTGGAAACTTATCACTGTCGCCTGGCGTATCGTGAGCACGAATATATTCAACTTGAAATCCGCGTTTTGCCAATCGATTTCCAATGAGTTCAGCACAGGGAATGTATGCGTCACCGGGAGGGTTGATCGTTGGAATGCGAATGAGAGCGGAAGTCAGTGCGACCAAGTCTTTGGTTTTATCTTCAATGCGTTTGTTAAGAACGTCGAGCAAACGGAGGTCCACTTCGTGGCTGAATTTTATCCGCCAAGCATTTCATCAAACGATAGTGATTTCAATGATTCGCCAAATGGCAAAAACTTGGGCTAGTATGATAGTCAACGGCACACGATAGTCTTGCGCAATGGCCTCGTTGTTCTTGCTGTGACATTTGTCACCGCGTTTAGAACTTGTTTACGCTTAATCTAATCAAAGCCGCCGAAAGTTGTTCCATTAACTTGATGAAACACTTTCCAATGCAACAACAACGTCAAGCTTCCTCGGGGAAGTTTATGAAAATAGGCTGTTTTTTTAATAGGGGCAGTTTGGAATAACCAACTGGAGGGAAGTCAATGAAAAGACTCTTTATACTTCTGGCATTTGTTGCCAGCTTGTTCGCTCTGCCAGCTACCGCTGCAGAAACGAAATCAAAAACTTTTAAAGCGCCGTCAAGCACGAGCAACTATGCGGTCAAAAAAGATAAAGCTTACTGGACACGCGTTTGGTACGAAAAACAGGCTCGCAAGGGCAAGTTTTACAAGAAACGCAAATACACTTCGCGCAAGCGTAAGTCCGTAAAGCGCTCTGCGAAACGTTCTACCAAAAGACGTTCAGTCAGAGCCGGTTCAGGCCGCGTTTTGGCTAAAGTTGACCTTTCAAAACAGACTATGACTGTTTTTCAAGGTGGCCGCGTAAAGCACGTCTGGAAAGTATCTTCTGGCCGTAAGGGTTACACAACACCAACTGGCACATGGAAAATCCATCGCATGCACAAAGAGTATTACTCTAAGAAGTATCACGGTGCTCCAATGCCACACGCAATGTTCTACCATCGCGGATTTGCAATTCACGGTACAGGCGCTATCAGCCGCCTCGGTCGCGTTGCATCCCACGGTTGCGTGCGTTTGCACCCATCCAATGCGGCACAATTGTTCGCAATGGTGCGTCGCAATGGCGGTACGGTGAAAGTCGTTTACTAAGCTTTGCTTAGAATAAGGATTGGAAAAGCCCGGCCATTGGTCGGGCTTTTTACTTTCTGGTCCTAACATTAGCCTGCGTACTGGACCTATTCAAATTCGCCAACTGGTGCCGTTCAAACGTGTTTTCCAGCTACCCAAATTCCCCGCTTTCTGTTGATATGCTTTTAAAGCAATCCGCTGAATGTGCCTTTGGGCAGGAGAACAAAAATGAACATGCATGTAGGTGATAACGATATCAGCCATGTTGTGGAAGCCGACAAGGCCCACGTTTGGCACCATTTAACACAGCACAAAAAATTCGACACAAGCGACCCGCTCATTATCGTTGAAGGCAAGGGTTTGCATGTTTGGAACCAAGCAGGGCGCAAGCATTTGGATGCTGTGTCTGGCGGTGTTTGGACAGTGAATGTTGGCTATGGCCGGGAAAGCATAGCCAATGCGGTTCGCGACCAGCTGGTGAAAATGAACTTTTTTGGTGGCACAACAGGCTCTATTCCTGGCGCCTTGTTTGCAGAGCGTTTGATTGAAAAAATGCCCGGCATGAGCCGCGTTTATTATTCAAACTCTGGTTCTGAAGCCAACGAAAAGACTTTCAAGATCGTGCGTCAAATTTCGCACAATCTCTATGGTGGCAAGAAAAGCAAAATCCTATATCGCCAGCGTGATTATCACGGCACAACAATCGCTTGTCTTTCTGCTGGTGGTCAAGATGAGCGCAAAGGACAATATGGTCCTTTCACGCCTGATTTCGTTGAAGTGCCGCATTGTCTTGAATATCGTAGCCAGTGGGGGGAGGTCGATGACTACGGTGTTCGCGCCGCCAATGCGATTGAAGAGGTTATCCTACGCGAAGGCCCAGACACTGTTGGTGCGATTTGCCTTGAGCCCATTACAGCTGGCGGTGGGGTGATCACGCCACCTGAAGGTTACTGGCCGCGCATTCGAGAAATTTGCGACAAGCACAATGTTCTTTTGCTGATCGATGAAGTTGTTTGCGGTATGGGCCGCACTGGCACATGGTTCGGTTATCAGCATTACGGCATTGAGCCAGATATGGTGACAATGGCCAAAGGTGTTGCTTCCGGCTATGCGGCAATTTCGTGCACAGTGACCACGGAAAAAGTGTTCAATATGTTCAAAGCTGATCCCGACGATCCGATGAGCTACTTTCGCGATATTTCAACGTTTGGTGGTTGCACAGCTGGGCCAGCAGCAGCCATGGCCAACATGGATATTCTTGAACAAGAAAACTTGCTGGAAAACACAACAGCCATGGGTGAGTATTTGATGGAAGGTCTTGAAGGCCTGAAA
>CALHHQ010000076.1 GCA_938030645.1 uncultured Rhizobiaceae group bacterium | reverse complement strand
TTTTCTGTCGCGATTTTGCGAAGTGATAGGCCTTGTTGAAAATTTTGAGTGGCAGACCAGAAACCAGCGGAAAGGGAGCTGTGAACGGCACACTCAGCTTTGGAATGGAATAAGAAAACTCACCTTTGTGTTCTGTATGATCGCCTTCGATAAAAATGCCACGACCGAACTTTGACCCTTTTGCGAGTGAATCGACCCACGCAACCGCATATTCTGCGGTGCTGTTGTGTGCGAGATCAATGAACCCGCCCATGGACTTAAACGCTGTGCGTGTTTCCATCACATGGTGCGAAGGCACACGAACGAGCTGAATTTCGGCATCCAGAATGACTCCGGTTAGGCCAAGGCCTCCGATAGTTGCGCTGAATAGTTCTGAGTTCTTGTTGCTGCTGCAACGTGTGTTCGGTCGATCTGATCTCGCCAAGTTCAACGATTTGACATGGCAACCGAACGTGCCTCGGTATTCATGGTTTTTGCCATGAATGTCATTGGCGATTGCGCCGCCCAAAGTGACAAAACGTGTGCCAGGCAAAACGGGTAAAAACCAGCCACTGTCCACAAGCACGTTCAAAATATCATGCAGAAGGATGCCGCTCTCCGCATGCAAAAGACCTGCTGCAGCATCGAACTTCAAAACAGCATTTCTGGTGCGACCGTCAATCAATATGCCCACATCATTGTGACAGCTGTCACCATATGAACGGCCATTGCCAAAGGGCAGGGCAGTTTTGCCGATTGGCGGTGTGAAAGGTGTTGCAAGATCCACGCGTTCACGCGGCACTTGCTTCACTCTTCCCCAACTGTTTGTGTTTGGAACGTTCATGATCACAACATCTGTGATGTGAGCATAATGACCGCGCCAGCAACAATCATGATCTGGCTGCGCCAGTCCTTGATCAGGAAGACTACCGGATCGTCATGCATTTCTTTGCGGCGGGCCAAAATCCAGATGCGGAAAACGATATAAAGCACAAGCGGACAAACCAACCAGATCATTTCTGGGTGTTTGTATGTCTCCGCGACTTCTGGAGAGTCGATGAACAGGGCAAGCACCACCACAGCAGCAAAGCCGGATGCAACACCGCCTTGCCCGAGTGTTTCCAGATCAACTGTTTGATAGCCGCGACCTGTTTTTGCGCGATTGACTTCTTCATCAGCAATCGTGATTTCTACGAACCGTTTGACCAATGCAAGGCTTAAGAAAAAGAAGACGCAAAACGCCAACAACCAAGTGGAAACCACGCCCTCTACGGCAGCAGCTCCTGCAATCACGCGAATGGTGAATAGGCCAGCTAGTGTCAAAACATCGATGAGAAGCAGGCGCTTGAGTACGAATGAATAGGCACAAGTGGTCACGAAATAGAGAACTAATACCAGCGTGAACATCACTGGCAGCATCAGCGACAGCGCTAAGCCTGCAAACAACATCCCGAGCGAAACGCTTGCAGCTTCGAGAATACCGATCTCCCCACTTGCAATAGGTCTATTGCGTTTTGTGGGGTGTCTGCGGTCCACCTCCACGTCCACCATATCGTTCAACAAGTAGACGCTTGAAGCGCATAATCCAAAAGCGACAAATGCTAGAACAAGGCTGACTATGGTGGAAAATTCGAAATATCGAGATGCCAAAATTGCAGGAACAAACAGCAGTGAGTTTTTCAACCACTGATGAATGCGAATGGCCTTTAGCCACACCTTCCATCGTGGTTTGTTCTCAGCAGTTTCGACAATTTGAAACGCGTTTTCATTGCGAAGATAGAGCTGCGCTGCGCGCTCTTTTCCTACGATGAAAGCTGTTCGGGCTTTGTCCCAGACTTTGATGTCGTCTTTTGAATTGCCCACATAGTCAAATCCAGCTTCGCCAAAGTTTTGGGTCAAGCGATCTGCTTTGCGGCTGGACGAAAGATTTGTGGTTTCGCAGCTGGCTTCAATTTGTTCAAATAGGCCCAAATGTTTGGCGACAGCTTTGGCATAGGATTGGTGCGATGCGGTGGCTAAAACCAGAGATCTGCCACGCTTTTTCTGATCTATCAGCCAATCCAGAACGGCTTGATTGTAGGGCAAGCGGTCGGCGTTGGGCGTTACTTTCTCGGCAATTCGCGCCTTTAAGTAAGCTTTGCCTTTGAGCAACCAAAACACCAAGAAAAACAGGTTGAGCGGGTTTTTGCGCACCAAAAGCACAACGGCTTCGTATAGCATATCCGTTTTGATCAGTGTGCCATCCAGATCCACGCAAAGTGGCCTGTTTAAGCTGTTATCATCTGTGAAATCTGTGTTCATCGTCATTTTTATCCCGTTCCCTACGGAGAATTTGACGGAAATGAATTCAAATTTCGTGTTGCAATTCATTCAAATTTTTGGTCACGCATTTTAACTTTCTTAACTCTGTTGGTGCGCGTGTTGCCTCTTGGTCGCGGCCTTCATGGCAGATGTCGCAAACAGTGCGGTGGCAAACGCCGGCAGACAGAGTATTGTGCAGAAGACGAATGGCGAATGTTCAGCCCAACTTCATTATCAGGTCTTGAAAAAATGCAAAATAAAGCGCGTGCAGTTGTAATTGGTGGCGGTGTTGTCGGTGTCTCCACATTGTACCATTTGGCCAAAAAGGGCTGGAGTGACAGCGTCTTGTTAGAACGCAAAGAGCTTACGTCTGGTTCAACTTGGCATGCAGCTGGGCTGCTTCCGCTTTTCAACATGTCTTATTCAGTTGGTCAGATCCACAAATACTCCGTGAAATTCTATCAAGAGCTGGCAGAAGAAACGGGCATGGACACAGGTTTTCGCAATGTGACCAATGTGCGTCTGGCCCGTTCACAAGATCGCTGGGAAGAATATGAATATTATATGGGGGTGGCGGAAACCATTGGGATTGATGTTGTCAAACTCACACCAGAAGAGATCAAAGCAAAGTGGCCGTATGTAAACACTGACGGTCTTCTGGGTGCAATTCAGCATCCAGATGACGGATATATTCAACCCGCCGATCTTACTCAAGCGCTAGCCAAGGGGGCACGTGTTCGCGGTGCAAAAATTCATCGTAATACTGATGTGAAAGCCATTACTCAACAAGATGATGGCACGTGGTTGGTGGAGACAGATCAAGGAAACATTGAATGCGAACACGTCATTTCGTGTTCCGGTAATTTTGCGCGTAAAACTGGCGCAATGGTTGGTTTGGACGTTCCAGTTATTCCTGTTGAACACCAGTACATCGTAACCGAAGCGCACCCCGAAATTCAGAAATTTCGCGCAGAGGGCGGCGATGAGCTTTGTGTTCTGCGCGAGAGCGACAGCGCATGGTATATGCGCGAAGAAGCTGGCGGTTTGTTGCTCGGACCTTACGAAAAAGGTGCACCATGTTGCTATGTGGACGGACCCGACGATGAGAGCGAATACGAGCTTTTCCAAGAGGATTTAGATCGTCTTATGCCGCACATTGAAACTGCGGTTGAACGCGTGCCGTATTTTGGAGAAGCGGGTATTAAGAAGGTTTACAACGGCGCCATTGCCTATACGCCAGATGGAAACCCGATCATCGGCCCCGCGCCAGGTAAAAAAGGCTTTTGGCTGAACGAAGGTCATTCGTTCGGAATCACCGCTGCTGGTGGCGCCGGTTGGCAATTGGCCGAGTGGATTGTTGATGGCGAACCCACCATTGACATGATGGGTGTCGACCCCCGCCGATACGGGCCTTATGCGACCGAGGGCTATCTTCGTGAGAAAAACGAAGAAGCTTACGCCAATGTCTTCACGCTGCATTTTCCTGATGAAGAACGCTCTGCTGCACGTCCTTTGAAAACCACGCCTTCATATGAACGTCAAAAAGCACATGGCGCAGTGTTCGGTTCCGTATATGGCTGGGAACGTGCGAACTGGTATGCGCCTCAGGGCTATGAATTGCCTGAA
>CALHHQ010000075.1 GCA_938030645.1 uncultured Rhizobiaceae group bacterium | reverse complement strand
GATGGCGATGATCTGCAGTGTGAGATCTCGTCAGTCGCTCCCATCGAGGCTGCAACGATTGGCAGTATAACGTTTCTCGACAATCCTAAATATATTTCTGCCCTGAAAGAAACAGAAGCTGCGGCGGTTATTTGCAGCAAGCGCTATGTTGAGGCAGTCCCGAAATCTGTATGCGCCTTGGTTGCCGATCAACCCTATAAAACATTTGCGCGTGCTGCGGCCGCTCTATTTCCTAAAGCTATGCGTCCTCAACCATTGGTCGGAGAAGGCGTGTCGCAGAATGCATTTTTGCATCCGACAGCTACTTTCGAAGATAATGTAACAATTGAACCGGGAGCCGTCGTTGGTGCCGGAGCCGTGATCGGTGCAGGTTCTTATGTTGGCCCGAACGCGGTTATTGGCGCTTCGGTCCAAATTGGACGCAATACGTCTATTTCTGCCGGTGCTTCAGTTGTTCATTCCGTCATAGGTGATGACGTTATCATTCACTCTGGTGTTCGCATCGGTGGCGACGGCTTTGGCTTCGCGATGGGTGCGGGGGGCCATCTAAAAGTGCCTCAAATCGGGCGTGTCGTAATTCAGGATCAGGTTGAAATTGGTTCAAACTCATGCGTGGACAGAGGGTCCAACCGTGACACGATTATCGGCCAAGGTTCAAAAATTGATAATCTCGTGATGATTGGCCACAACGTCGTGATTGGCAGTCATTGTGTTATCGTTGGTCAAACAGGAATTGCTGGAAGCGCGGAACTGGGAGACTATGTCGTATTGGGTGGTCAAGCTGCTATCAATGGGCATATTAAAATTGGCAGTGGTTGCCAGATTGCCGGTTTGAGCGGTGTATCAGGCGATGTGCCTCCAGGTTCTATTTGGGGCGGGGTGCCAGCAAGACCTATCAAACACTGGATGCGCGACGTAGCGCGTCTGCGGCGGGAAGCGTTTGCTGATGAACGCAAAAAAGGGAAATAGGCAGTATGGCCGAAAGCAAGACCGAACTAAAAAGCATCGACATCAAACGATTGATGGAATTGCTCCCGCATCGATATCCGTTTCTTCTTGTCGACAAGATCATTGATATTGATGGTGATCAATCGGCCCGTGGCATCAAAAATGTAACCTTCAACGAGCCTCACTTCACAGGTCATTTTCCCCATTCGCCCATCATGCCAGGTGTGTTGCTGGTTGAAGGTATGGCCCAAACGGCAGGTGCCGTTTGCGCTGAAGCGCATTACGAAGGTGAAGCCAAAACCACGTATTTCATGACAATCGACAACGCGAAGTTCCGTAAAACGGTGGTTCCGGGCGATGTTGTTGAATTTGTGATTACGAAACTTCGGCAGAAACGAAATGTTTTCAAATATGATTGTGTGGCGGAAGTGAATGGTCAAAAAGTTGCTGAAGCTGTAATCGGCGCCATGATGGTTGGTCGCGATGACCAGTAGAGCAGATGTAGAAATTCACGGAAGCGCAGTGGTTGAAGATGGTGCCCAACTTGGCGCGGGCGTCAAAATTGGCCCGTTCTGTCATGTGGGTGCCAACACTAAGCTTGGAGATAATGTGGAATTGTTGTCTCACGTGTCGTTGCAAGGGGACACGACATTAGGTGCGCGGACACGCATTTTTCCGTTCGCATCGATTGGCAATGAGCCTCAAGACCTAAAATACAATGGTGAACCGGTAACCCTCGAAATCGGCGAAGACTGCACAATTCGCGAAACAGTTACAATGAACCCAGGCACCGCTGGCGGCGGATCAGTCACGCGCATCGGTGATCGTTGCACTTTTTTGGCCAGTTCTCACGTGGCGCATGATTGCATTGTTGGAAATGATGTCATTTTTTCAAACAACGTCATGTTGGCTGGGCACTGCATCGTCGGTGATCACGTCATTTTTGGCGGTGGCGCGGCTGCACACCAATTTTGTCGTATAGGTCATCATGCTTTTATTGGCGGCCTTTCGGGCACTGAAGGTGATGTCATCCCATTTGGAATGGTGATCGGAAACCGTGGCAGTTTGGCAGGTCTAAACCTTGTGGGTATGAAGCGGTCAGGAATTCCACGTGAAAGCATCCATGCGGTGCGTGGTGGTTACAAAGAGGTTTTTCTCAGCGGTCGTCCCATTCAAGATGCTGCGAAAGAACTTCGCGCTACCGCAACCGATAATTTGCTCGTTGATATGTTGGATTTTGTCCAAGCATCAGCAGATCGCGCATTGTGTACGCCTGCCAGCTCGTAAAACTGAGGGGCCATGATCCCGAATGACGCTAAATAACGATCTTAGAACGTCTCCCGTGGCCATTCTTGCTGGCAACGGCCAATTGCCATTGGAAATTGGACAGAGTTTAAGTGCGCGCGGCGTTCCTGTGGTGATGATCGGTGTGAAAGGTGAGGCGGATGATTCCCTTGGTGATTTCACCCATGAGATTATTGAGTGGGAGAAAATTGGCAGGCTTTTCAAAATATTGGAAGAGCACGGTGTCAAAAGACTAGCGCTTGCTGGCGGTGTTGTTGGTAGACCAGAACTCAAGCTGCGAAAAATGGATTTTGGTGCAATTCGTACACTGCCCGGATTGCTGTCTGTTCTGCTGGCAGGTGATAATTCCATACTGTCGGGCGTTATGGGCGTGTTTGAAAAACGCGGTTATCAAGTTTGCAGCGTGGCTGAACTTGCTCCTGAATTGTTGGCCAAAGTTGGCCCAAACACCAGCTTGAAGCCAAACAAACGTGAGTTGGATCGGCTTTTCGAGGGCGTCGCAGTCACCCATGCGCTCGGCCCATATGATGTAGGGCAGGCGTGCGTTGTCATTGGGAAACGAGCGGTTGCCGTTGAAGGTGTGGAGGGCACCGATGGCATGTTGCGTCGTGTCGAAGAACTGCGTTCCAGCGGTCGCTTACCCAATCGCAAAACCGGAGTTTTGGTGAAGTGCATGAAGCCTGATCAAGATGAACGTGCAGATCTGCCAACCATTGGTCCCTTGACCATCGAAAACGCCCACCGCGCCATGCTGTGCGGCATTGGGATTGAAGCAAACAAATCCATCGTTATTGAACGCGAAAAAACACTTGCACTTGCAAAGCAACTGGGTGTTTTTATTTATGGGCTCGACGCCGATCAGATCAGCACCGCTGGAGAGAGGAAATGACCCAAGCACCTCTCAAGGTCTATTTTGTATTGGGGGAAGAGTCTGGTGATGCGCTTGGCGCAGACTTACTGCCTTACCTTAAGGTACAAGCTGAAAAGTTGGAGCGTGCAGTTCAAGTCGATGGACTGGCGGGCGATAGGCTTTCCGCTGCGGGGCAATCGTCACTTTTTGACATAGATGATATCGCCGTCATGGGCATCACAGCGGTGCTTGCTCGATTTCCGACAATCGTAAAACGGGTTCGTGAAACGGTCGCAGATATTGTCGCCAAAAAGCCGGACGTCATTGTTCTGATCGATAGCCCGGATTTTACCCATGCTGTTGCAAAGCGCGTACGCAAGCAAATGCCCGGTGTCTCGATAGTGAATTACGTCTGTCCAAGCGTATGGGCTTGGCGGCAAGGGCGGGCCAAATCTATGCGCGACTATGTCGATCATGTTTTGGCAATTTTACCATTTGAACCGAAAGCTTTAGCAGAGTTGGGCGGCCCGGCAGCAACGTATGTCGGCCATCCTTTGGTGCAGGACATTGCAACAAGAAATGTTTCCGCCAAATCGCAAGGCGAGAAGCCGATTATTTTAGTCCTGCCTGGATCCCGCGGCAGTGAAGTTAAACGGATGTTGAAGCCATTTGGTGAAACACTGGATGTGCTTCGAAAACGCGGACACGAGTTCCAAGCTGTTGTTCCAGCGGTGTCGCGCATGCGCAAACGCATTGAGCAGGAAACGGCCAATTGGCTGGTGAAACCACACATTGTGGACAGCGATGACAATGCAGAAACGTTCGCAAATGCTCATATGGCGCTTGCTGCATCGGGCACGGTGACCCTGGAACTTGCTCTCAACCGCGTTCCAATGGTGGTGGCATACATTCTAGATCCTGCTGCCACAGCTCTTAGTTCCTTGATCAACATTTGGTCGCCGAGCTTGCCCAATCTGATTACAGATAGGCTATTGGTCCCTGAAGAGTTCAACAAGATGGTCGACCCCCAACGTCTGGCTCGTTATTTGGAAGAGTTGATGGTTGAGGGTGCGGCACGGAAACGACAACTGGCTGGCTTCAAACAAGTAGCCAAGACAATGACCACCAAACGACTGCCTGGCGAGTTGGCAGCAGAGATTATTCTGCAACATGCTTTGAAATGAAAAAGGGTGCTTAGAGCGCCCTTTTTGTTATTTTTAAAATCTCAGAGACTAGGCAAACCGCCCAGCCGCGTGGGCCAACATGGTGTAAACCTTGCCTGTATCTGATGTGAGATAAGTTTGCGCCATGATGTTTTCGCGATCATTCTTCGCCACATCGGCAATCAAACGCTCGAAATCGTCCACATAGCGATCAACAGAATCTTTGAAGCGTGCATCTGTGCGGTATTTTGCACTGATATCATCAAACGTTTCACGCCCTTGGGGTGTATAAATATCGCGGCTGAATACGTTGCGCTCACCACGCTGGTATCGATCCCACAAAGCGACAGCTGCATCGTGATCTATTGAACTGGCAATGTCTGCGGATAAAGTGTTCAACGAGTCTGTGCCTTGTCGCGATCTGGGAACTGTTACGGATTCCTCATCATCTTGTGATGCGCGGCGCAGTAGGTCGCTCACCCATCCTGTGTCGCGTGTGCCAGACGGTGTGCTGCGTTCACCGGCATCGAAATCCAGACCGCCCCGCAACCCTGAAGGTTCTTGTTTGCGCAAGGGCAATGCTGGTCGCGTGCTAACGCGTGGAGCAGGTGCTGGTGTTGCGGCAACTGGCGCAGCTGGAGCCGGTTTCTCAACAGCGGGAGCAGCAGGTGCAGGTGCAGGTTGCGCAACCGCGGGTGTCGTTGCAACAGGTGCAGGCGTAGGTGCTGGAGCGGGCGTTGGCACAGCTCTGGCAGGTTCAACAGCTGCTGGTGCAGCAGGGGCTGCAGCCATAGCACGCGCTATAGGCGAGGGCGCATTACTGCCAGCGGCATCTTGTACACGTGACGTGCGCGCAACAATGTCAGATAAGTCCTTAAGCGCTTTGATTTGATCCGACACAACGCGGCGCATGGCCGATGCACTTTCCTTCGTTTCTTCAGGAAGATCAATCACGCTTTTTTTAATTTCGGTACGCGTCACAGCCAGATCTTCACGCAAGCTGGCAGCTGTTGTTCGCATTTCATCTGTTGCCGAAGCAAACCGTTGTGTGGCTTCCACGGCCGCATCTTCTACGCTTTGTGCGAGACCTTCGGTCAAGCCAACGGCTCGGGCTTCAGCGTTGGTGACGGAATCGGACATCAACTCTGTGAAACGGCGCATCAAATCTTCCAGATCAGTCGAACGGGACACAAGGCCCGATGTCAGCGCTTCAATGGCACTACGACGGTCATCCAAACTGATCGCGATATTGCTTTGGGTGTCATCCAACAGTCTGGAAACGGTGTTCAATGCAATGCTCTGTTCATCGAAGCGAGATGCGATCTCTGAAATTTCTACCAACACAGTCGCTGAGACATCGCGCAACCCGTTGTAATTGGCTTCGATAACCCCAGACGAAGAATTCAGATCGCTCGCAGCTTGAGAAATTGCGTTCTTGAACTCTTCGGTTTGCGAGAGTAATTTATTTTGTGCGCCAGAGAGGTTTTCATCAGCTGTCGATATCAACCCAGACAGAACGTTGTTCGATTGTCCCAGACGTTCAAGCAAGTCGCCAATTTCAGTTTTCAATCGCTCATTTGTTTGGCTCAACGCTTCAATGGATGCATTGGACTTCGACGTGAGTGTATTGACCATCGCAGCGCTTTCAGAACGCACACGTTCTCCCACGTTCTCAGCGACATCGCTCATTTGTTGCGCCATCGTTTCACCACTGGAAACCAAGCTGGCACTTTGGTTTTCAACCACATTGGCTAGAGCCTCTGACGATTGTGCGAGCTTCGCGACCAGATCAGTAGTGCGGCCTTCAAGTGAAAGGTAACGTGCAGCAAGATCTTCCGCCGCAGCTTGGGCAGACGCTTCCATGCGCTCGTTGGACGTCACCAACATACCTTCCAATTTAGCAGCAGCATCATCGGCGGCGCTGCGCAAGATTCCAGAACTATCAGCAAGCTTTGCAGACAATCCAACTGCAATATCTTCAGTGGATTGAGAAAGGGCGGCAGCAACAGCTTGGCCCTCTGCTTCAAAGTTGCGGAGCAATGGCAAAGTGTCACGTGCCAACAATTGGCTCAATTCACGTGAACGCGCAGCCAACATTGTGTTCAATTCACTCGTGCGCTCCGCAAGCGTCACAGTCACTTTGTCGGCACGTTGTGTTAGTGCGTTGTCAATCGCTGACAACTGGTCCGCAATCCGCGCCTCAGCGTTTGAGATAGAGCCTTCCATGATATCAGAGGCTTTGTTGGCTTCACCTGACAATGACTGGGAGATGCCGGACAGGTTGGTTTCCAATTGCTCTGACAATTCTTTGGAACGAGCAGACAGAACCTCGTTCACACGACCTGCACCTTCATCGAGTGACGATCCGATGGAGTCCATTCTCGCACCAAGCGTCATGTCGAGAACAGCAACTTGTTCGTCGAACGAATCTTTCATCTGTGCAGCGCGTTCTTCCAAACGACGGTCGGCAGCAGCTGTACCTTCCGCGATGGCTGTATCAATTGCGCTTAGGCGCTCGGCCATACGGTTTTCGATTTCAGCAGCACGCAGCGCAAGTTTCTCATCAATATCATCAACCTGTGTGCCGATTTTGGAATTGATTTCATCCACACGGGTCGCCAATGAGAGGGACAGTTCCATCGCCTTGCTGTCGAGTGTTTCGCGCGTCTCGTCCAACTGAGCACCAAGATCGTTCTTGATTGAATTCTGGCCTTCGCTGAACACACCGGCAATTTCACGTGTGCGCTCAACAAGTGTTTCGTTGATTTGGCGCGTGCGATTGTCGAGTGCGGTGTCGATCTTATCAACATTGGACGAAAGCAGTTCGCCACGTTCATCAAGCTTTGAAACCAGGTCATCAACACGGCCTGTGAGTGTCTGGCCAAAGCTGGATATACGTTCACTGATCGTGTCATCAATTTCACTTGCACCAGCTTCAAGAGCAAGGCTGAGTTCAATTGATTTCTGCCCCAACGAGTCCACGAGAGCGCTGCCGCGTGTTGCGAGCTGCGCGTCGATGTCGGAGAATTTTTCACCCACTTCGCTGCGAACGGTCTCAGACAAGAAGTTGATACGTTCAGCGATTTCGTTGGTTTTGATTTCCAAAGAGTTGCTTGTGGCCGTACCCGCAGATTCAATGCTGTCGATCAAACGGGCAGAACTTTGGTTCACACGCTCACTGATCTCCGCACCTTTAGAATTCAAAACCTCAGTCAGGTTTTCAGTTGCAAACCCGAGGCTTGCTTGAACGCTTTCGATGCCGTCTGCGGTAGCTTCGCCCGTTGCACGCAAACGCTCCAACATGCTGTTGCCAGCACTGTCGATGCGTTGGCTTATGTCATCGCCGCGTGCACTCAG
>CALHHQ010000074.1 GCA_938030645.1 uncultured Rhizobiaceae group bacterium | reverse complement strand
CCGCCAACTTCGCCACCAAATCCATACTCAACTCTTGTGAGCACAAAAATGCGAAGTGAAAAACTGTTGCTGGATTGTGGAGGCTAAGGTGCGGCCTTGCATGGATTTCACCAAGCGCAGCTTCTCTGTCTTTGTGAACTGGGATGTCGTTAAGAATGGCGATGTTTTCCATTTGAGAGTGTTTTAAATCTCACTTCATCATGCAACTGATTGGCCAACATTGATTTTCCCGAATGCTGCCACTGCCGTAGACACTATTCCGGCACGATCCAAGCCAGCGGATTGAAGCATTTTTTCGGGGCTCATTTGGTCCATATACGTGTCAGGCATGTTCATGGTTCTGATTTTCAAGCCTTGATCTAATAGACCCTGACTGGCCAAATGTTGCAGCACCATTGCACCAAATCCACCACTTGAGCCTTCTTCAACTGTGATCAGCAATTCATGATTGCGTGCCAATTGTTCAATCATTTCTGTGTCCAACGGTTTGGCGAAGCGCGCATCTGCAACGGTTGTCGAGAGGCCATATCGTTTCAATTCATTTGCTGCAGCTAAACAGTCTTGCAAACGAGAACCGAGCGAAAGCAAAGCTATCTGCGTTCCTTCTTCGACAATGCGCCCTTTGCCAATTTCCAAAACCTCGCCACGCAAAGGAAGAGCCGCGCCCGTGCCTTCGCCTCGCGGATAGCGGAATGAAATGGGGCCTTCATCAAACGCAGCGGCAGTCGCCACCATATGTTTGAGTTCGGCTTCGTCGGCAGCGGCCATCACTGTAAAACCGGGTAGGCAGCTCAAATAGGCAAGATCGAAGGATCCCGCATGGGTTGCGCCGTCTGCGCCCACATAGCCTGCGCGGTCGATTGGGAAGCGCACAGGCAATTGTTGGATAGACACGTCGTGGACGACTTGATCGTAAGCTCTTTGCAAAAATGTAGAGTATATTGCGCAGAACGGTTTGTAGCCTTCACTGGCCATTCCGGCTGCAAACGTCACGGCATGCTGTTCTGCCATGCCCACATCGTAGGTGCGATCTGGGAAACTCTCTTCGAAAATATCGATACCCGTGCCGCCTGGCATAGCAGCGGTGACGCCGACGATCTTATCGTCTTGCTCTGCTTCTTCAACGAGCGATTGGCCAAATATTTTTGTGTAGGATGGCTTTTTGTTGGGCGCGCCTTTGGACTGTTCTCCCGTGACCACATTGAATTTTGAAACGGCATGAAGCTTGTCATCAGCAGCTTCAGCAGGCGCATAGCCTTTGCCTTTTTCAGTGATGACATGGATCAGAATAGGACCTTGCTGGCTGTCTTTCACATTGCGCAAAATCGGTAACAGTGCGTTTAAGTCGTGACCGTCGATTGGGCCCACATAATAGAATCCCAGTTCTTCAAACAGGGTGCCACCCGCAAAGAAACCGCGTGTGTATTCTTCGGTTTTACGCGCCTTGTCGGCAAGAAACTTCGGCAGTTTCTCATTCAATTGTTTGGCCGTTTCGCGAAGTGATCTGTAGGTGCGACCGGAAACGAGCCTCGCCAGATAGTGGCTCATGGCACCTGTCGGCGGTGCAATGGACATATCATTGTCATTCAAAATCACGATTTGCCGTGCGTCCATACCACCAGCATTGTTCATGGCTTCATAGGCCATGCCTGCGGTGATCGCGCCATCGCCAATTACCGAAATGACATTGCGCTCCACGCCGTCCAAACGGGATGCTTCTACCATTCCAAGTCCGGCTGAAATTGACGTGGATGAATGCGCCGCGCCAAATGGGTCGTACTCACTTTCACTTCTTTTGGTAAATCCGGACAGGCCGTTTTCTTGCCGAAGAGTTCGGATTCGATCTCGTCGGCCCGTTAAAATTTTATGGGGGTAACATTGGTGTCCAACGTCCCAAATAACCCGATCATGAGGGGTGTTGAAAACGTGATGCAGGGCCACTGTGAGTTCAACAACGCCGAGCCCTGCGCCCAAATGTCCGCCTGTCACTGACACAGCGTCAATCATCTCGCTGCGCACTTCATCTGCCAATTGGATCAGATTTTGATCTTCCAATTCACGAATGTCTTGGGGGTTGGAAAGTGTGTCGAGCAGTGGTGTTTGTGTGGTCAAAGCAATATCCATTCACAGTTCTGCAAATGAGTATTGATGTGTAAACTAATTTTGGCAATACAAATGTCCAAATTAATTTACACATTTTGAAGTCGCTACAGCTGCAAAGATTGAAACGTCATTCATTGTCTTTTTTGGTGAGGCCATAGTTTTCCACCAGCAACCAAATATGCGCAGGCACCATGTTTTTCATTTGAGCGGGTATTTTGCTGCGCAAATGCAAGACTGTTTCGATCGCTTTCATTTCCACACGTGTTCGCGCAAATTCTTGTCCTGCGGGGCCAATTTTAGGCATCAACCAAGACACAATGGGGCGCACAAAATCTGGCATTGAACGTAGGGGCAGTCCGCCAGCGGCGAGTTCTACATTCTTTTTGAAACCCGCCACATGTTTGTGACGTTTGCCGCGCGTGCCTGGTTCTGAAATTGCAACGTCATCGCCCAATATATCAAGCAATTCTTGGCCGCGTTCGTTTCGTACAATCAACCATTGCTCGCCTTGCCCCCCCATATAGCCCACAGTGATGTCGCTTAAGGCATTGGTGTAGTCGACACAGGTGCGACACGTGAGCGGGAAGAAATCATCCGGCAGTTTCGAAATTGGCAACTTTAAGAATGGAATTTCTTGTTTGCCGCCATCATCAAACCTAAGCTCAACTTTGTAGTCTGCGCGGAATTCTAGGTACGAAATCGTGTTGGGTTTTGCGCTCAGTAATTTGAGGAAGCCGTGAAAGTTCTCTGTCGTCGTGTTGTCGGAACAAGGGGTTCCAATCACATATAACCGCTCAAGCCCTAGTTCCGCTTCAAGTGCGCGCAGAGCATAAACCTGACAGGGAATGCCAACGATCGCGATACGTTTGTGGCCGGCTTCGATAGCTGGTTCCAGCAATGCCAGAATGGGTGCGTAACCCATGCGCATTCCGCGACATTGCTTCATATCTTCGGCTTTGGTGATGATCACGGGCAACGGTTTCCAACGGTCTGTCGGGTCTGGTTTCATGGCCAGCACAGCATCTACCTTGCCATGGCTTAAAAGCCTTTCAGCAATTGTGGTCGCAATGCCGGTCCATTGAGCTCCTTGTCTGGGCGCCTTCATGCTGGCGCGTACAATTTTCTGAAATGGCCCAAAGAAGAGTTCATCGTTTTCATAGCTTAGGCCTCGCGGCTTGCCGTGAACTTGTGTCTCCAATTTTGGGTAATCCGGTTTTATAAACTGGCAGGCAACGCCGCATCGCGATGGTTCAGCGCTGCGCGAGACACCGCAATCCGTACACATTTTTCTCGGTACGGCATCTCGGAAACTATCAATAGGCGGAAATGAGGTCAGAGTGTCCTACAAATTCAACGTCTGTACATGTCCATAAAAATTGTCATATGGTTTGCATGACTGTCAACAAAGTTTGACAACTATCGCATTCTTGTTCCGGCTAACTTCTAGTAAGTCTGCTGAAATGGGGTGCTGGGAGAACGGGCCTGCCATGACTGCAAGGAAGACTGTACAGAATCACAATTATCCCTTCACTGCGATTGTGGGTCAGGACTCACTCAAACATGCTTTGGTTCTTTCCGCAGTGGACCCTTCACTGGGCGGGGTGTTGGCATTGGGGGATCGGGGAACGGGAAAAACAACGGCTGTGCGTGGCCTTGCAGCTTTGTTGCCAACTATAACCGCAGTCAACTCGTGTCGCTACAAATGTGATCCGGCGGGTTCGGGAAACCTGTGCAGTGATTGTGCAAACAATGCCAATTTGGCGGCAGAGGAAACTGCAATCGTTGATGTGCCCGTTGTGGATTTACCACTCGGCGCTACTGAGGATCGGGTGCTGGGTGCACTGGATATCGAACGGGCATTGGTTTCGGGCGAAAAAGCTTATGAACCAGGTTTGTTGGCGGATGCCAATCGCGGTTATCTCTATATTGATGAAGTGAATTTGCTTGAAGATCATCTTGTTGATGTGCTTCTCGATGTAGCGGCATCTGGTTGGAATGTGGTTGAACGGGAAGGCCTAAGTGTTCGCCATCCCGCACGATTTGTATTGGTGGGAAGCGGCAATCCTGAAGAAGGTGAGTTGCGTCCACAATTGCTCGACCGATTTGGTTTGTCTGTGGACGTTACAACCCCTGCCGATGTGAAACAGCGGGTTGATATTATCCGTCGGCGCGAAGCCTATGATGAAAACCCCGCCGAGTTCTGCAAATCTTGGAAGGGTCAAAACACCAAGCTTTGCAATGCAATATTGAAAGCCCGTGAGGCTCTGAAAGTGCTGCATGTTGATGACGAAGTGTTGGGATTGATTGCTGAAATATGCATCGCGCTTGGCACCGATGGTTTGCGTGGTGAATTGACCTTGATTAAAGCTGCGCGTGCAGAAGCGGCCTTCTCAGACAGCCGTTCCGTCACCGCTGATCATGTGCGCAAAATGGCGCCTCTCGCGCTGGCTCATAGGTTGCGCCGCAATCCATTGGATGATGCGCGCAACACAGTTCGTGTCGAACGTTCATTGGAAGAAATATTCACCACACGCAACGCTGCGTAGGCGCAACGCTTCGATGGTTGAACCTCAAACAGCGACGGAATTTGACAACCAAACAAGCTCGGAAGAAGTGCAGCTTTGGGCTGACGCCTTGCTGGCAGTAGATGTCTTTGCACTTGCTATGGAACGTGCCGTTCATAAGGGCTCAATCGGTATTTGCATCAAAGCGCAAGCGGGTCCGGTTCGTGACTGTTGGCTCGAAAAACTACAATCACGCATGCCGCACAAACAAGTTCGTCGTCTTCCTGTTGGTATCTCTGAAGAGCAACTGATTGGTGGCTTGGACATCAGTGATACCTTAGTTTCGGGTCATACGGTTGTTCGCAAAGGCCTTCTTGCTTCAGCTCACAATGGTCTGTTGATTGCGCCCATGGCGGATGGGTTGGAACCCAATGTGGCTGCTCAGATCGCGATGGTGATGGACAGTGGTGAAATCCGTATTGAACGAGATGGATTGAGCCAAGAATTTCCCAGTGAGTTCGGATTGATCGCTTTTGATGAAAGTGAACCTGATGAAGGCGGATTGGCGGCTGGTTTAGCTGATCGATTGATGTTGCACATAGATATTTCCAAGATCAGTCTTCGGGCAACAAAAGTTGAGGTCAAAACTCGATTGCGTGCAGTTGCGCATGAAGCCGACCTGTCTGACGCTCAGTATGAAGACATCTGCCAAATGGCAATGGCCTTTGGTCTCCATTCCATGCGGCCAGCGATGCAAGTTATTCAAATTTCTAAACTTGTTTGTTTGTTGAACGGTCGAAAGGCGGTGGAGCAAAGTGATATTGTGGATGCCGTGCGTCTGACTCTTCTTGGACGTGCTGCGGCGATGCCAGAAATGCCCTCACAAGAAGAAGGCGAAGAGCAAGAGCCTCAGCCTGAACCAGAAGAAAACAATCAAGACCCCGAAGCGTCTCAGAGTGAGCAAAACTCTACGGAGCCGGATGAAACCGCGACCGATCTAGACATACCGCCTGATGATGTCTTGTTGGATGCACTGGCTGCCAATTTGCCGTCAGGCTTGTTGGCGCAATTGAAGGCCACGGCAGAATTGAATAAGCGGAAGAGCGCACGAAGTGCGAAAGGAAGGTCTGGTGCTGTTAAAAAGGCATCCACCAGAGGGCGGCGCTTGTCGAGCAGGCGCGGAGAGCTTCGATCTGGAAACAGGCTGGATTTGATTGCGACGTTGCGGGCCGCTGTGCCATGGCAAAAATCAAGAGGTGCGGACAATAAAGACACTATTGATCGAGCAGGGCGCGTTCATATCAGGCCCTCGGATTTTCACATTAAACGGTACAAACAGAAATCAGGAAGTACGTGTTTGTTTGTGGTCGACGCCTCGGGATCCACAGCGCTCAATCGACTGGCTGAAACCAAAGGTGCCGTTGAACTGCTTTTGGGGGAAAGCTATTCGCGTCGAGATCATGTGGGGTTGGTGAGTTTTAGAGGGCAGGCTGCAGAAGTGTTGTTGTCGCCCACACGTTCTTTGGTGCGCGCAAAACGGGCCTTAGCAGCATTGCCGGGGGGAGGCGGGACCCCCCTCGCTAGCGGTTTGTTTTCTGCTCTTGAAATTGCGACCGAAGAACGCCGTCAGGGCAGAACAATGAGCATTGTTGTTCTCACCGATGGCAGTGCCAATGTTGATATGGTCGGCAATGGTGGTCGCCCAAAAGCGCTTGAAGATGCGTTGCAGGTCGCTGCATGCATTCGCGTTGAAGGATTTGATGTGATGCTGATTGACGTGGGTCGTCAGCCCAGCGAACGTGCAGAAAATCTGGCAAGGGCTATGGATGCCGCATATGTTCCCATGCCGTTTGCCAGTTCCACATCTTTATCTCAAGCCGTGCGTCAGCAAGCGGTTTAGGCATGGATTGGTTGCGCGACGGAGCGAATTGGCCCAATCGAGAGCACAGCAATTTCATTGTTTGCAACAGAACGCGTTGGCACATTCAAACAATGGGGTCGGGACAAACAATGGGGCCGGGGCAAAAAACAGGGCTAGGGCAACGGTTGGAGAAGCGGCAAGGCTTGGAGCAAAAGCCGCAAATGCTGTTGCTTCATGGCAGTGGGGCAACGACTCACTCATACGCTGAGTTGCTTCCCATCTTGGCCGAACAGTTTTCCGTCACAGCAATTGATTTGCCGGGGCATGGTTTCACCAGCCCTCTGGGAAATGGCAAACCTACATTGGCTCGAGTCGCTGAAGCTGTGTCGGCTTTCATGCAACAAGAGGACATTCAACCTGATATTATTGTTGGCCATTCCGCAGGTGCGGCGATTGGCGTTCAAGCGGTCGCTGCCGGCGGATTGAAGCCGAAGTCAATCGTTTCCATCAACGGCGCGTTCTATCCGTTTCCAGGGTTTGCGGGCAGCATGTTTCCGTTGGCGGCGAAACTGTTGTTTCTCAATCCAATTGTTCCCAAGCTGTTTTCCTTTACAGCGGGAAATTTTGGACGCATCGAAAGTTTAATAGAATCCACTGGGTCGAAATTAAACAAGGAAGGTTTGGCGCTCTATCAAAAGGCCATGCTGTCCAGCGATCATGTGAATGGCACATTGGCGATGATGGCAAATTGGGATTTGGAACCTATGAGAGAGCTTCTATCCCACTTGCCCATTCCAATGCTGCAAATCATTGGAATGCGAGATGGCACTATTTCGCCAAGCACTGCAGTCGAAACGGCAAACCTTTTGAAACACGGCAGTCGGTTGGACTTTCGTGGCAAAGGACATTTGGTGCATGAAGAACTGCCCGAAGAGGTGGCTGCTGCTATTTCGGACTTTGCATTGGAAACTTTAGAACAAAGCTGAGTCGGCTTGCGCTAATTTATTGGACACTTCATAGTGTCCAATAATGAATACACATATTCCATATCCTGATCAGGCCACAGTTACGGTGGCGAACAAACCTCATGCTGTAATTATCGGTTCTGGCTTTGGTGGATTGGCGGCTGCCATTCGCCTTGGCGCACGTGGATATCGTGTTAGCGTTTTTGAAAAACTGGACCAGCCTGGTGGTCGTGCGCGCGTTTTTAAACAAGATGGTTTCACCTTTGATGCTGGACCTACCATCATCACGGCACCATTTGTGTTGGATGAACTGTGGGAACTTTGCGGAAAAAAACTCCAAGATCATGTGCCGTTGAAAGCCATGGATCCATTTTACCGCATTCGCTTTGATGACGGCACGTTCTTTTCCTGCAACGACAATGCAGAAGATATGAGAGCAGAAGTTGCAAAGCTCAATCCTGATGACGTGGCTGGCTATCAACGTTTTATGGAAGACAGCAAGGCCAACTATATTGTTGGGTTTGAGAAACTGGGCGCTAAACCGTTCAGCCGTATTTGGGATATGATGAAGTTCATTCCGTGGCTGGCCCTGCGCCGTGCGGACAGGTCGGTGTATTCCCATGTGGCAAAATACATCAAAAACGAAAAGCTGCGTATAGCGCTTAGCTTTCACCCTTTGTTTGTGGGTGGCAATCCCATGAGGGTCACTTCGATTTACAGTCTGATCGCCTATATGGAGCGCCAATTCGGTGTTCACTATGCATGGGGTGGAACGGGTGCTTTGGTACAAGGCATGGTGGATTTGATCAAAGGGCAGGGTGGAAATGTGCGTTGCAATGCACCTGTTGAAAAGCTGATCATACAAGACAGGGCCGCAAAGGGTGTGGTGCTGGAAAACGGCGAACGCATCGCAGCGGATGTGGTGGTATCCAATGCGGATTCATCTTGGACGTATAACAACTTGCTGGCCGATCATAAGCCAAAGCGCTGGACCAAGCGTAAGTTGAAAAAGACCCACCTCTCTATGAGCCTGTTTGTTTGGTATTTCGGGACCGACAAAAAATTTGACGATGTGGACCACCACACAATTTTGATGGGACCGCGATATCAAGGTCTTTTGATGGATATCTTCGACCGCAAAGTATTGGCTGAAGATTTCAGTATGTATCTTTATCGCCCCACAGCAACTGACCCTTCAATGGCACCACAAGGCTGTGATTCATTTTATGTGTTGGCGCCGGTTCCTCATCTTGAAGGCGGTGTGGACTGGAAAGCTCAGGCGGAACCGTATCGCGCGAAAATGCAAAAACGTTTGGAAGACACCATCATGCCAAGTCTTGGCGAACACGTGATCACGTCGCGTATCATGACACCGGAGGGATTTCGCGATGAGTTGAATGCGCCTCATGGAGCGGCGTTTGGTCCTGAGCCCATTATTACTCAGTCAGCCTGGTTTAGACCCCACAATTTGAGCGAAGAGGTCTCCAATTTCTATCTGGTTGGTGCTGGCACGCACCCTGGCGCAGGTGTGCCAAGCGTGATCACA
>CALHHQ010000073.1 GCA_938030645.1 uncultured Rhizobiaceae group bacterium | reverse complement strand
GTCATCGGAGCACTGAATACGGGATAGACGATCTTCTCATGTTCGACTTTCTGCCACATCTGATCGGCAGGCATGTTCAGAACAATCGGCCGTTTCTCCACCCGTGCGCGATAGATCGCTTTGGCCACGTCGGCGGTTGCGGTTTCGGGTGCGCGCATTTGCTCAAAGCCAGCGCCAGTGGCTTTTGCCAGTTCCCGCTGGTCTATGTTCTGCAGGTTTTGCGGAGCGAGAACTGGCGTATCGCCGCACAAAAGAACCATAGGCTCATGTCCACGCACGCCTTCGGTGAGGGCCGTGATGCAATTCGTAAAACCTGGTCCATGCGTAACAGTGGCCACACCAACAGACTCGGAGACTTTCGCGTAGCCAAGCGCCATTAAGACTGCACTCCCTTCATGGGCCACGGGAACAAACGTTCCGCCACACGAGCGCACATATTCATCAACCATGAAAAGATTTGCGTCGCCCATAAGCCCAAACATGGTTTCAATGCCGTGGTCTATTATGCTTTGGGCAATGGATTGGTAAACGTGATTTTCTTCCTTAGCCATGGGTGGCCTCTTATCTGCAAAACTGTTTTGGGTTACAGAAAGATAGCAATTATTGAGTGGTCAATGTGTGCGAATTTCTCTTTTTTGGGATGTACCGCGCACAAATTTTGCAAAAATTCAAAAAATATTGCACGAAGCTGTCATGGATAAATTTGATCGCACAATTGCACTGTCATTGCAGAAAGATGGCAGTCTAACAAACAATCAGCTGGCAGATATTGTTAATCTCTCGCCGTCTCAATGCTCTAGACGAAAGTCTGCGCTTGAAAAAAGTGGAGTTATCGAGGGCTATACAGCCAATCTCAATGCCAAAGCGATGGGATACAATTTGCGCGCTGTGGTGCGGATTAACTTGTCTTCACATCACGGCAAGAACGATAGCCAGTTCTCGAATTTTATAGCGTCTTGCGATGAAGTATTAGAAGCATATTCCGTGTCAGGTGATGCTGATTATGTGTTGAGCGTTCATGTGCAGGATCTCGACAGCTTTGCGGACTTTATACACAACAAACTCTTGCCCTATCCTAGTGTTGGTCAGGTGCGATCGGAGATTGTTCTCAAAACGTTGAAAGCCAGCGCTGCTTAGACGCGGAAGTCAGCATGTTGCGCATTGCGAAACTCATCCGGCAAGCCAATTAGGTTGGCCGACAGCAGTCTTAGAAATTGTCGTTCGGGTCTTTCCCGCCACCAAACGGATTGCCAATAGACCCTGCAGCACTAAACAATTGGGTCAGGAAGCTCAGTTCGGCTCCTCCTGTTGGGGTCACGCGAGCAATATTGTCAAAGACTTTGCCATCTTCCAGGCTGTAATTTGCAATTTGGCGCACGGTATCATCATTGTCGAAATAAACTGCCAACACGCGCTGATCGACAATTTCGCCTTGAGCAAATGCAATGGATTTCACGCGCTTTTGGCTGATGTAATAATATGTTTCATTGCCAGCTTCATCACGCTGCGTGGTTGAAGGTGTGCCAAGCGATAGGTCAACCTGATCGCGTGAAGAGCCCTCCGGAACCAAGGCCAGAGTTTCTTCATTTACCTGATAGCCGTGCTGGAAAACCTTTTGAGTGGAGTTGCAAGCGGAGAGACCTAAAACCGCAACCATTGCGCCCACCAGCATGGTTGTTCTCGCAAGACTTTTGTTTGTGTTGCTCAATTTACGTCCAGTCATTGTTCATTCTCCACCCGCGCCGCCAAAAGACGCACCCAAAGGGCTTGTTTCAAACGTTCATAAGAACCTATATCCCTGAAAACAAGCCTTCATCATTTCATATCATCGCAACCCATGTTGCGGGAAGCAGATAAATCCAATGTTAAAGTCTCTTTTCAAACGCAGAAAACACAGCCGCGCTGGCGATGTTTATGCGGGACTTGTGGCGAGAGCGCGGCATGCTGATTTTTATTCCAATAATATTGTACCTGATACTTTTGACGGGCGCTTCGAAATGATGGTGATGCATCTCTACCTCCTGCATTCCCGTTTGAAAGAAACCAGCGAAAACGGACGGCGCTTTTCACAAGAATTGTTCGATGCATTTATATCAGACATGGATGCAGGACTGCGTGAGGCCGGAGTTGGCGACCAAACTGTTCCCAAGCGCATTAATAAGATGACGCGCGTGTTTTATGGCAGAACAGGGGCGTATGACGACATATTTGACAGTGAAACAGATATCCAAATGCAAGTGGTCGAAACGATTGGCCGAAACCTGTTTCCCGATGCCAGCGATGCTGCAAAGCCCGCAAAAGGGCAGGCGACCATTCTGGCAGACTATATGATATATGAGCATGGTTTGCTGAGTGGAATGAGTGAGCACGAAATCACAGATCAAGCGGCGCTGTTTGAAGGCGCTCCCAAATTGAACAATATTGGAGCTAATTAAAAATGCCTTCCGCATTTGATGAACAAGCGTTCGAGTTACAGGTCAATGTTCGCACGCTGCCCAAGAAAGGGCAGATGGTTTTACACACTGCCAGCGAAGCGGAATGCCAACGCATTGCAGACCAATTTGAACTGATTTCGGTCGAGTCGTTCAAGGGTGAATGCCTATTGGCTCCGTGGAAACGTGATGGTGTCAGACTGTCCGGCGTTGTAAAAGTCGATTTTACTCAGCCGTGCTCCATAACGATGGAACCTCTTAAAGTTCAAATGGAAGAACCTGTGGAGATGATCTTTGTGCCTGATGGCTCAAAGCTTTCGCGCCCACGCACAAATGATGAAGGTGAAATCATTTTCGATCCAGAAGGAGATGATTTGCCTGAAACATTTGTGGGAGATTCGATAGATGTGGCTTCCGTGTGGCTGGAGTTCATGGCGTTGGGCATTGATCCATTTGCACGCAAAGAAGGGGCGGTGTTTCAAAGTGAAGAAGATGGCAATCCCGATGCGATTTCCCTTGATTCTCCCTTTGCCGCTCTTTCCGGCCTCAAAAAACACTGATTTTACGTGACAAACACTCGCTAAGGCGCTGGGGCTTGTGTATTTGATGGTGTGTTGCATCGTTGGATTCTGTTGAAAACCCAACGACCTGCATTTGAAACGACAAAGGCTGACCCGCGTTTATGTCCAGAGCACCTAAAACGATTACGATTTCTCTAGATGTTATGGGTGGAGACCACGGCCCTGCCGTTGTCTTGGCAGGGGCAGACCTGTCTCGTCGTCGCTATCCGGAAATCCGATATATATTGCATGGCGAAGAAGCTGCAGTTTTACCTGAACTGGAAAAATTTCCGCAGTTGAAAGCCAATTCTGTCTTCCATGCTTGTGAATCGTCCATCGCGATGGACACGAAACCGAGCCAAGCTTTGCGTCATGGCAGGAAAGTGTCAGGCATGTGGAAGGCTCTCGAGTCAGTCAAAGAAGGCGAAGCCGATGTCATGGTATCCGCTGGCAACACGGGTGCGCTTATGGCCATGGCAAAATTCTGTCTGCGCATGATGCCTGGCATTGAAAGACCTGCGCTTGCAGCGGTTTGGCCCAATCAACAAGGCGAAAGCATTGTGTTGGATGTGGGGGCAACGATTGGCGCTGATGCGGAAGCTTTGGTAGATTATGCCCTCATGGGCAGCGCCATGGCGCGGGCCTTGTTCAGCATGAAACGTCCTCGCGTCGGGCTTCTCAACATCGGTGTGGAAGAGGTCAAAGGGCTGGAAGAAATTCGTACAGCTGGCCAGCGTCTTAAGGAGATTGATCTTCCTGGCATGGAATATGCTGGCTTCGTTGAAGGCAGCGATCTTGGCCTTGGTGGCGTTGATGTGGTGGTCACAGAGGGCTTCACGGGCAATATTGCATTGAAAAGCGCGGAGGGCACAGCCAAACAGGTTGGGCAATATTTGCGTGATGCCATGTCTCGCACATTTATGGCCCGCATTGGTTATATGTTCGCGAAATCTGCATTTGATCATCTGCGCCAAAAAATGGACCCGCGAAAGGTTAACGGGGCCGTGTTTTTGGGCCTGAATGGTGTGGTCATTAAAAGCCACGGCGGAACAGATGCCGAAGGAATCGCGAGTGCGATTGATGTAGGCCACAATATTGTGCGCAATGATTTGATGGAAAAAATTGCTGCTGATTTGGAACAAACCCGCTTTGGCGGAGAAGAACAAATAACTGCAGAGGCAGAAACGGCCAGCAGTGCAGAGTTGGAGAACTAGAGTATGATCCGTTCAGTTGTTCTGGGATCTGGCGCTGCCAAACCGCGCACGGTGGTGACCAACCATGATCTTGAGAAAAAGGTCGACACATCTGATGAGTGGATCATCCAACGTACTGGTATCAAACAACGTTATATTGCAGAGCCTGACGAAACCACGGCTGATCTGGGCGAAGCTGCGGCGCGCGAAGCCTTGTCTGATGCAGGTTTAACTGTCGACGACATCGATATGATCATATTGGCCACATCGACGCCCAACAACACGTTTCCAGCTACTGCCGTAGACATTCAAGAACGTTTGGGCATGAGCCACGGCGCAGCGTTCGATATGCAAGCCGTATGTTCCGGTTTCGTGTTCGCTGTCACCACAGCAGATACATATATCAAAGCAGGACAGGCCAAACGTATCTTGGTGATCGGCGCCGAAACTTTCTCGCGTATTCTCGACTGGGAAGACCGCACAACTTGCGTGCTTTTTGGGGATGGAGCAGGGGCCATTGTTCTCGGTGCCGAAGAAGGTGTGGGTATGTCCAACGATCGAGGCATTCTCACCAGCCACTTACGGTCCAACGGATCGCACAAAGAAAAACTCTATGTGGATGGTGGCCCCTCCACCACGCAGACCGTGGGACATCTGCGAATGCAGGGCCGCGAAGTCTTCAAACATGCTGTAGCAATGATTACAGATGTAATTGAAGACGCATTTGCAGCGACAGGATTGACTGCTGACGACATAGATTGGTTCATTCCGCACCAAGCCAATCGTCGAATAATCGACGCATCCGCAAAGAAGCTCAAAATCTCTCCTGAGAAGGTCGTTATGACTGTAGAGCAGCACGGCAACACGTCTGCAGCTTCAATTCCGCTGGCCATCAGTGTCGCCAAAGAGGACGGCCGTTTGAAGAAAGGCGACTTGGTTTTGCTGGAGGCAATGGGCGGTGGCTTCACATGGGGTGCAGTGCTGGTGCGCTGGTAAAAGTTCTATTTGGGGTGAATTATATATTTCCCTTACGTAACGCCTTTGTTATAGCTCCAGTTGACGAATGTGAATACGCGTCCTAGCCTTCTGAATACGTTACGGAATTGGTTTTAGTGTGAAGCTAAGGGGGCGCGGTTTCACTTCAAAAGAGGGAAAGTAGAAATGGCGGGAAAAACGATCACACGCGCTGATCTTTGTGAATCAGTTTATCAGAAAGTGGGCTTGTCACGTTCTGAGTCAGCCGGACTAGTGGAAAGCATTCTGGAAGAGATATGTTTGGCAGCTGTTCGCGGCGAGAGCATCAAGCTTTCGTCCTTTGGCACTTTTTCCATTCGCTCCAAAAATGAACGTGTTGGACGCAATCCAAAAACAGGTGAAGAGGTTCCCATCACGCCGCGTCGTGTCATGGTGTTCAAGCCATCAAACATTTTGAAAGACCGCGTGTTGGAAGACAATTCCAAACGCGCCAAAAAATAGACCAGACATTTTGTTTATGCTGACATCATGGTGTCAGCACAAGTGTGTTAATTGCTGCAGCATTGAAACCCTGCATTGAGCACCAATGATTCAATTTGAAAAAGATATGATCTCACAACATCGCGTATTGTTTGAAACAGCACGTGCCTTTCTGTTGAAGTTTGATGGCGTGATTGAAACCCAAAAACCAAGAATTACGACCTATTCGAATGCCAATGGCGGCATTTGTCATTTGCGAACAATGCCCAATGGAATTGACTTTGGATTTCTGAAAGGCACGAAAATGCAAGATAAACTGGGGCTGCTTTCAGGAAACGGAAAGGCAATTCGCGTTCTGTCCGTGCAAGCATTTGTGCCAGAAACCGTTGATTATTACGTGCAACAGGCGATTGCACTCAATTCTCAATAGACCGTTCAACGGCGTTTTCTCAACAAACAGAATGGTGTATGCTTGTTTCTTGAAATAAGAATCAGGAACAGCCGCCGT
>CALHHQ010000072.1 GCA_938030645.1 uncultured Rhizobiaceae group bacterium | reverse complement strand
CTGGTACTTGACCAAAACCCACCTGTGGACGCTTAAAGACCGAACCTAGGCCAAGGCCTAGTGAGCATTTATGTCTGGTCTATGAGCTTGAACATTCTAAAACTGTGCGTTGGCGCTGAAAGTCTTGATGACCTTCAAATTTGGTCTGAGCAACGCCTTGCGCAAATGGTGGCCAGCAAGGTGGAAGTGCAACTGTTTCACACAACGCGCATGGTGCCCAAGCGTATTGATGAATTGTTGAACGGCGGATCGCTTTTTTGGGTGATTAAGGGTCAGATACAAGCACGTCAGAAACTGGTTGATATTCGCCCCTTTGTGGATAGTGAAGGCATTCGCCGTTGCAAATTGATGTTGGGCAATGAGGTCATTCCCACCCAATGGCATCCAAAACGTGCTTTTCAGGGTTGGCGGTACTTAAAGGGTGAAGAAGCGCCGAACGATCTAGGACAGGATGAGACGGCTTTACCCGTACAACTGCGTTCAGATTTAGCGGAACTCGGTTTGCTGTAAGGCGTCGTGAGTTAACCAAGCTTTGCAGATTCACGTGCTTGGACCATCATTTTATGGTTTCCTACACGTTAATTCGTTGAGTTGCGGGATGTGCCCGCCCTGAAAGCCTTTGTGTGCCATGAGTGATCGTCTGAAAATCGAACGTGTTGAAGGTATGTTTGCCAACAACAAGAAGAACTCTGGCAATGCCCATGTGATCGTTTGCGGCAATGAAAAGGGTGGTTCAGGCAAAACCACCACATCAATGCACGTGGCGGTTGCTCTGCTTAAAAAGGGTTTTAAAGTTGCAACGATTGATCTGGATTCTCGTCAAAACTCTTTGACGCGCTATGTGGAAAATCGCAAACGCTGGTCTGCCGCAAACGGATTACACTTAGAACAAACAAGTCATTTTCGGTTTGATGGATCCAAACTCGACAGCACTATGGAAGCGCAAATGCAGGACTTTTCTGCATTTCTTCGTGCTATTTCCGAGATTGAAAACGACCATGATTTCATAGTGGTGGATACGCCGGGTTCCGATGGTTACTTGATGCGGTTGGCCCATTCAATGGCCGACACATTGCTGACGCCAATGAACGACTCATTCGTGGATTTCGACATTCTTGGCAAAGTGGATGCGATGAAGATGGAAGTCATCGATGTGAGCCACTACGCCAAAATGGTGCGTGACGCGCGTCGAAAACGCCGCGATGCTGACGATGGTCTTTTGGATTGGATCGTGGTGCGCAACCGTTTGTCTTCGTTGACGTCTAACAACGAGCGCAATGTCTATAAATGCCTGCATGAGCTTTCCATGCGATTGGGCTTTAGAATTGCTGATGGGATCAGTGAGCGCGTGATCTTTCGTCAGTATTTTCCCAAAGGGCTGACAGCACTTGATGACTTCGAATTGTTGACAGGTGATCAAAAACCGAATGCTTCGCATGTGTCAGCACGCCAGGAAATTGAAAAGCTGATCAAGGCACTGCGTTTGCCAGTGGATGATTGTTCTCGAGAAATAGCGCAGGCACGTCAGATTTGGATTGAGAAGTCCTACGAAGCCGTCGATATGCCCGACATATTTGCAGACTAAGCCATCTGCGGCTTTATGAGACTTGCGTTGCGGGTTCTATCCACCAAATATACGGCATGACTTATCTGATTACCCCACTGATTATCCTGGCAACTTTTGTTGCCATCTTCATGTTCGTGCCAGCAAAAACGCTCGCGCAGTTTATACGAACCTATTTGCCGCCAGTGCTTATGGCGGCTGGGGCTGCATTGATGCTGGTGCGGGTGCCAGCAGCTGGCGCGGGTGTCGTTTTATTGGGAGTTGTTTTGTGGCGCAGTTTTCGCAAGCCAGGCCCCAAGAAAAAAGCCAACTCTAACAAGCGGTTTTCTACCTTGCGAACAGCTGGCGTGGAAATGGAGATAAATCACAAAACCGGAGAGATGAACGGCGTTGTGCTGGTGGGCAAATTCGAAGGGCGCGAATTGAACAAGATGAGCGAAACTGAGCTGACCGCACTTCTGACTGAAGTGTCAGAAGACGGCCAGACGCTTGAACTCTTAAACACGTATCTTGACGGCCGATTTGCCTCCGGGCGTGAAAACGCTCAAACGGATGGCAGTGCGGGGCAGGCTGGTGCGCCGAGCGCGGGACCCATGGGCGAAGAGGAGGCCTATGAGGTGCTGGGGCTTTCGTTTGGCGCTAGCGCTGCCCAAGTCCGCAAAGCCCATAGGCGTCTTATCAAGTCGGTCCAACCCGACGGCGGAGGTTCTGTTTTTCTTGCCGCCAAAATCAACGAGGCGAAGGATGTTCTTCTGAGAAGCCATTCCTGATTTCCTTTACACAATACAATTCGGAAACACTGGATTAAGCCCGATACGCGGGCCGGTTATGTTACCCCGCACAATACACGCGCGGGGGCAGTTTAGTTTCAGCCGTTAAGGGCCAGGCAATCTACCTTTTTGCGCTTAAGTGTTTTGCAGGCGTTGGTTGCGTCACGCTTTGATGCGAAACCAGAGAAACGACCGCGATACAGTTTTTTGCCATTTCGTTTGACGCTTGGCGTGGACATTGTTTTTTTGCCCAGCAGACGACGATTTTTGGATTGAACACTTTTCATCAGGTCTAGCAATTTTGGTTCGCTGTCTGAGGCCGCGATCTGGATCTGCCAACCTGTTGCTTTCTTGGATGTCCCGCCAAGGCTTGCAGTTTTCACCATATCCACAGATGGACGAAGTTCAGGCTTTGGCGTGGACTTGGACTTCAATGCCACAAGTTGTTTTTTGATGCTGGCAACCGACTTTGAGTCTGGTTGGTTTGTCGCGTGGGCACTTTTGACACGTGATGAGATAAGAGAATTCGCTTTTGTTGCCACCGCCTTTGTCTTGGCAGCTGTCACACGTGAAGCAACACGTGTGGAACGTGAAGATGTGGCTCGTGCGATTTGACGACGTGACTTGCCTGTTGATGCTTTTGGCAAATAGGCACGGATCAGTTTTTTCATCTGTGCATTGCGCGAACGACCAGAGCGACCGCCCATTACAACAGCAACGATACGACGATTGCGGCTGCTGACCGAAGAGACAAGGTTGAAACCCGATGCTCTTGTGTAGCCTGTCTTAATACCATCCACACCACGCACACGACCGAGCAGTTTGTTGTGGTTGCCATAACGGCGTCTGCCAAACTTGAAGGAACGGGTGTTGAAATATTTGAAACGGCGAGGAAAGTGCTCACGAAGAGCCATACCCAATTTAGCCATATCTGCAGCTGTTGTCAGTTGACCACGCGCTGTGAGGCCGTTGGCGTTTTTGAACGTCGTGTTTTTCATGCCCAATTGACGGGCTTTCAAAGTCATGCGCTTTGCAAACTTGGCTTCTGATCCGGCAAGCTTGTCGCCAATTGCGGTTGAAACATCATTCGCTGATTTTGTCACAAGCGAAAGAATGGCTTGTTCCATGGAAATAGACTGACCAACGCGCAAGCCGATTTTGGAAGGAGGGCGGCGTGCGCCGGCTCGCGTCATTACCAATCGGCTGGATTTGCTGATGCGACCCGCTTTGAGATCTTCAAACACCAAGTAGAGCGTCATCATTTTCGTCAATGAAGCTGGGTAACGTTTTGCGTATGCATTGCGCGAATGAAGCACTTTGCCTGTTTTGGCATCGATAACGATGGCGGCATATTTAGGATTGCCGCGTTTGCGCTTGCGGGCATCAGCATCGCTGGTTGCAGCGATTTGGAACGCAAAAAGCATCAAAAATGAGAGAATTGAAATCAAAACACGGTTTGAAACTGTGTTAGCAGTCGATCCGAAATCGGTACGCACGACATTACCTCGATATTGACCCGCTTTTATGGCGGATTACGCAAAACATTGACGCTCGCCGAGGGCACAGCCAACGCGTCTTGAACAAAATGTAAATTCACATGGTAACCAAAGCCTTAAAGCGGCTGATAAATTCTGAACTAATTTTTGTGATCACAAATTCGATCAAATTTCCCACAGTTTTGCTGCGTCACATTCACAATGCTGGGCGAATTGCCGATTGTGGTGTTGAGTTCATGAAACAAGAGGGCTTAAACTCTCGAATAACCGCACTATATACGGTGTCGATGCAGCAAGTCGTTTGCAGCATCGGCCAGCGCAGAACAGATTACGGAATTGCCAACGCATGACTGCTTACGATTATAACAACACCCGAATGCAAGGCGATGATGAGTTTCGTGATGACGACGATGACGGGAATTCCGGCGTCGATACCATCACCAAAACAAAAACAAAGGTGAAAAAACCGAGCCTTTATCGCGTCTTATTGTTGAACGATGATTTCACTCCAATGGAATTTGTTGTCGATGTTTTGGCGCGTTACTTCCAGATGGACTTGGATGCAGCAACACAAGTTATGCTCCATGTGCATCAAAACGGCGTGGGCGAGTGCGGTGTGTACACCTACGAAGTTGCCGAAACCAAAGTTACGCAGGTTATGGACTATGCTCAAAAGCATCAGCATCCGTTGCAGTGTGTGATGGAAAAAAAATGAACTTAAGCTTCGGAGTTAATGCTCCGGAACCGTTGAACTCAAATTAGGAATGCCATTTGCCAAGTTTTACCGACAGTCTTGAAAACGCTCTTCACAGAGCACTGACCTATGCAAACGAACGCAGCCAAGAGCATGCCACGCTAGAGCACTTGTTGCTGGCATTGGTGGATGATGAAGATGCAGTCGCAGTTCTGAATGCTTGCAATGTGAGTGTCGACCGTCTTCGCGATGACCTTTATGTATTCATCGATAATGAGTTGAACAATCTGGTGACGGAGACGTTTGAAGATTCTAAGCCAACGCCCGGGTTTCAACGTGTTATCCAACGCGCGGTGATTCATGTTCAATCATCAGGCCGTGAGGAGGTGACTGGTGCAAACGTGCTTGTCGCCATATTTGCCGAGCGTGAAAGCCATGCAGCTTACTTCCTGCAAGAACAGGACATGACACGCTATGATGCAGTGAACTTCATTTCGCATGGAATCGCGAAACGCGCTGGATCCAGCGAAGGCCGTCCTGTCGAAGGTGTCGACGGCGGTATTGGCCCAGAAGGCGAAGGTGGCGAACCGAAAAAGGGTGAAGCGCTGGCGGCGTATTGTGTGAACCTCAACCAGAAAGCGATTGATGGTAAGATCGACATTTTGATTGGGCGCACAGAAGAGGTGAACCGCACTATTCAGGTTCTTTGCCGTCGTTCAAAGAACAACCCGTTATACGT
>CALHHQ010000071.1 GCA_938030645.1 uncultured Rhizobiaceae group bacterium | reverse complement strand
GACATGCGCCCGAGTTTGTTGCCAAGCCTGTTGGCCGCTGCAAAACGCAATGTGGACCGCGGCATAGGCGATTTAGCCATATTTGAAGCAAGCCACGTCTATCACGGCATGGCACCAGAAGACCAAGTGCGAACAGCTTCTGGCATTCGCCGTGGCACACACAAATTGGAAGCATCCGGTCGCCATTGGTCAGCAGCGTCAAAACCTGTCGATGTGTTTGATGCCAAAGAAGACGCACTTGCAGTTCTAGCCGCTTGCGGCATGGACCCAAGCAAAGTGCAGATAGAAGCGGGCGGACCAGATTGGTTCCATCCGGGTCGCAGTGGCACTTTGAAGCTTGGACCCAAGGTCATTCTTGGTACGTTCGGCGAATTTCACCCTATGACATTGGAACTGATGGATGTGTCAGGACCAATCTGCGGATTTGAAATTAGTCTGGAAGCAATCCCTCAGCCTCGCAAGAAAGCGAACCGCTCGAAAGGTGCTGTCGCAATGTCAGCGCTTCAAACATTGCGCCGTGACTTTGCGTTCGTGATGGACAAGACAGCTGATGCAACCACTCTTCTGCGCGCGGCATCTGGCGCAGACAAAAAACTCATCACCGATGTAAAAGTGTTTGACCTTTTCGAAGGTCCTTCCATCGGAGAAGATAAGAAATCGGTCGCAATTGAAGTCACGATTCAACCGATGGACAAAAGTCTGACCGACGAAGAGATCGACGCAATTGCCGCGAAGATTGTTGCGAATGTGGAGAAGTCCACGGGCGGTGTGTTGCGCGGATAGTTCTGCACGTTCGCTTTGTGATTTTGTCGAAGATTCAAAATCAGGCTATTTATGAGGAAGATTGTTGCAACTTTGATTCGTCATATTTGCGAAATACAGTCTTGAGGTTGTTCACGAGGTCTTTCCCATGCGCTCTACCCGTTTCATTTTGGCATTTGTCGTTGCAGCAAGCACTGGGGCGACATCACTTCTCTCGACTGACACCAGCTATGCTGCCACACCAGCCAAAAAATTGTTCGGCGCCAAACGGGATGGCGCAGCATTGCGCCCAGCCGTCTTCGGTTCATACGCGAAAGGCTGCGTAGCCGGTGCTGAAAAACTTCCTGATGACGGTGCCACATGGCAAGCCATGCGTCTGTCGCGCAACCGCCATTGGGCACATCCCGAACTCATTCAACTGGTGAAAAAACTCTCCGTTGACGGGCGAAAAGTTGGATGGAACGGATTACTTGTTGGCGATCTCACTCAGCCCCGTGGTGGGCCGATGCTTACTGGCCATGCTTCCCACCAAGCTGGGTTAGACGCCGATGTTTGGCTGACGCCTATGCCCAACCGCAGATTGAGCCGCAAGGAGCGTGAGCAGCTTTCTGCGACATCCATGCTTGCAAGACGCAGCAACGGCAAGCTGACCAATCAACAAATTGACAAGCGCCGTTTTACGAAAGCGCATGCGGGTATCATTCGAACAGCTGCGCAATATCGAAATGTGGAACGGATCTTCGTTCACCCAACGATCAAGCGTGAATTGTGTCGTCAAAACCCAAACCGTCCTAAATGGCTGGGGAAAGTGCGTGCCCAGTTTGGACACCATTACCACTTCCACATTCGTATTGGATGCCCTGCCGGCTCGCCGGGGTGTAAACCTCAGGCGCCCGTGCCATCATACGGTTGCGACAAAGCCAGCATGGATTATTGGTTTAAGGTGGCCTACGGCCCCCCCAAAAAACCCAAAAAAGGTGCCAAGCCTAAAAAACGCAGGCCTAAGCGGCAAATTCAAATGGCTGATCTGCCACGTCAATGTCGCGTTGTTTTGAATGCACCAGGAACTGGGCGATCGACAAGTGGACAGGCTTACATTCCGTCCGCTTCTGCTTCAAAAGCTGCTCAAGCTGTGAGTGCTGTTGTTATTGACAAGGTCGCTCTGCCAACGTTTCGCCCTGCTCCCGCAGGATTGAGATAAAGGCCTAAATTAGGCCCAACTCAGTGCGCTTAGACTGTGTGAGTTTCTTTGAAACTATTTCATAAGCAGCTTTAATATACGTTTTCAGATCGTCTTTGCTCATTGCATTTTCGTCTTGGATTTGCACCCATTTGAAACGCCCGAGATATGGTGCGGTTACGATGCCAGGTTGTTCGGTTAGTATCTGAAATGCCAGATCACTGGTTTTGAAAACAATCTTCCAACTCTTGTCGGATCTTTCTTCACCCCAAGGACCACATAAGGCAAACACTTTGCCACCGACTTTCCAGACATGCGCATCGCCCCATTGAACCACCATCGTTGTGGCTGGAAGTGAATTGCAAAAAGCATCAAATGCCTTCAGATCCATTATCTAGGCTCAACGCTACGAGACTGTTGGTGCTGGACAGGCAACTCCTGTGCCGGCCAGATTGCAATAACCATTTGGGTTTTTGGCGAGATACTGTTGATGATATTCGTCAGCGAAGTAAAATGTCGGAGCATCAAGAATCTCTGTCGTTATAGGGCCACGCCCTTGTTCTGCCAGTGCTTGCGCGTAGACGGTTTTCGATTTTTCAGCCGCCTGTTTTTGCTCCAGCGATGTTGTGTAAATTCCAGACCTATATTGCGTGCCTGTATCATTTCCTTGGCGCATGCCTTGTGTGGGATCGTGAGATTCCCAAAAGGTCGTTAGAATTTGATCCAGCGCGATTTCCGCTGGATTAAAAACCACACGGACGGTTTCATTGTGACCTGTGAGGCCAGTGCATACTTCATTGTATGTTGGGTTCGGTGAAACGCCTGCCTGATAGCCCACTGCAGTGACCCATACGCCTTGCTTTTCCCAAAACAAACGTTCCACGCCCCAGAAACAGCCCATACCGATATAAATTTCTTCCATTCCATCAGGAACAGCCCCTGCAATTGGTCGTCCATTCACATGATGGAACTCGGACGTGGGCAAAGCTTCTTCTCGCCCCGGCATCGCTGATTCAGCCGTTGGCATTTTGAGTTTGCTTGTCAAACGATCTATCAAAAACATGATTCACCCCTTTCGGTGTAAATTTTTAACGGCTTGCAAAACGGCCAAACCGGTTTGATCTTTTCTGTCCCAACCACAATAGCACCATAGCCAACAGCCAAAAAACCAACCAACTGGGCAATGCCAACAAGACTGCAAAGCCACCGTCCCATACCACTGGATTTACTGCGCTGGTTACCGCGTCTTTTGCCGCAGCAAATGAGAGTGGGTTAAAACCTGCCCATGCATCACCAAGTGAAGTGATGACCAAAGAACTAGCCGTGATGCTGCGTGTTATGTCCAAAACAGCCAGCACAAGCGCAAGTGCCAGAATTATAAACCCCAGAAAACGAAAAATGAAACTGAACAATACCTGGGCCTTTTGCACGTGTCAGTAGATGAAAACTGGCCATCCCTCTGCAGGACAACTTAACTATTGAAACGTGTCGTTACCAGTTGTTTAAGGCGAGATTTGTGCCCGTTTAAAGTTTTGTCGAAACAGTTCCACTTAGCAGTTGAAAATGGGCCGTTCTTATGTGTATACCGTGGCCGCTTCCACAGAAGCAATGGCGCTGACAATTGGTCTGTTGTTTGCTCTTATTTTGCCAGATGGCAGCAACTTAAGCTTTGGCTTCTACTAGACCTTCTCTGATATTCCGATCAGGGCAATACTGCGGACAGGTGGCCGAGTGGTCGAAGGCGCACGCCTGGAAAGTGTGTAGGCGGGTGACCGTCTCCAGGGTTCGAATCCCTGTCTGTCCGCCACCTTCTAAGCATTTGTTGTAAAATTGCTTTGCCCCCCCAAATCACTCCGATCTTTCAGCGTGTTAGCGGCCCTGTCCTGCCTGTCAGATTTGACCCATTTGATCCGGTGTAGCTTTCACAGTGCGGACATTCACTCCGACGCAGCCTTTTCAAGAAGACGGGTTATCGGATTACCAAGAAGAATAAGTGTTAGTGTCTAGATGGAATTGGGGCAAACCACGTAGGGAAGAAATACCTTCGTTTATCTGCATTTAAACTGAACGAGCGTTCTACAAAGCTACATCGCGGCCAACGTATGTGCGAGGCCCTCGAAGATATGCCGTTCTAAGATGCGCGTTGCGGTGTCAGGATCACGGGCCAGTGCCGCATCGAGAATGTCTTTGTGTTCTTTCGCCGCAACTTCACCACGAAAGGTGAGGACAAGCATCTGATACCGCAGGTATTTGTCATAAATGGTTGCGTGCAACGACAGCAAGTTTTGCGAATTGCAGGCCCTGATCAACGCTTGATGGAATTCCCAATCGTACCGTTTCCACGCCTCTTTTTCGGTCTCGTCGCCGGATTGTAACAGCACTTCCATGCGGTGCAGCTTGTGGTGGGCGGCAACCAGATCACCCTCCCATTCTGTATCGCCGTTCTTGATGGATTGGCGCATTGCGTGGCACTCGAGCAAAACGCGCAGGCTGGCGATTTCCTGCAAATCTTCTTTTGAAACAGGGGTCACATAAAATCCACGTTGTTCTTCGGCAGCCACGAACCCATCACTTGAAAGTCGATTTAACGTTTCGCGCAAGGTCGACACGCTGGCAGCGTACTGCGCTTTCAGACTGTCCAGCTTGAGCTTTGATCCGGGCGCTAGAGTGCCAAAGATGATGTCCCGCTTGATGGTTTCGTACGTGGACGCACCCACTGTCAGCATTTGTTTGGCCATATAAGATGCTCGAATTTTTTCTGTAATTTCATATGACCTAGCATTGTTTTTGATAATCAACAATTCTTTCGTTCATCCTGCATTTCAGAAAATATATGATATTATTGATTATATCGGTTTGCTAACTTAGGGTCGCTGAAATCAAGATCGAATCTGGCGCACAAGCGCGGACAATCAGACAGACGGAGGTGGCCATTGGGCCTATCTGAAAACAGCGGCTCCACACAAGGCCACCTGCGTTTTGCGATTGCAGGTCTGGGGCTGGTTGGACAACGCCATGCGGATGCCATCGAACGCATCGAAGGGGTGAGCCTGTGTGCGGCTGTGGACCCCAACGCAGCGGCCAAGGCCGATGCCGCACGGCGTGGCGTACCCTGTTATGACGATCTGCAAGATATGATCCGCGCTGAAACCCCTGACGGCATTATCTTATCAACACCAACCAAACTGCATGTGGCGCAGGGCATGGTCTGTGTGCAAGCAGGCATTCCCGTACTGATCGAAAAACCTGTGGCTGATGACCTGGCCGCGGCGCATGCGCTTGTGGCACAGGCTCAAAACGCCAACGTTGCGCTTCTGGTGGGGCATCATCGCCGACACAATCCGCTTATTCGCAAGGCCCATGATATGATTCAACAGGGCAATATTGGAACTGTACGCGCCGTAAATGCAACGTGCTGGTTCTACAAACCAGACACCTATTTCGACGTTGCTCCTTGGCGCA